>NZ_DDKA01000006.1:3358-115651 GCF_002339225.1 Sphingobacterium sp. UBA2610 | reverse complement strand
GTCGGGGTGGCAGGATTCGAACCTACGACCTCCACATCCCAAATGTGGCGCGATACCGGGCTACGCTACACCCCGAAAAGGTATCACCTTTGTTTTGTGTGGCACAAAAGTAAACTAAAAATATGTTTTTTTCAAAAATATTCTTCACATAACACCTAACAAGCTGATTTATTGTAAAATAATTTACAAAACATTTAAAACACATGTCGATTTCGATCCAAAATAATTATAAAAACCAGCATGACTGCCCTGAATAGCGAAGTTATCGGTTAGGTAGCTAAAATAGTGGGATTGGCTGGACCTGACTAAGTCTACTCCGGATCAAACTTAATAATATCCTAAAGGCCCTAGGTTCGCTCCTTGCCCTGAAACAAAAAAAGCCCTAACTTTCGTTAGAGCTTTTAAGTCGGGGTGGCAGGACGAATCAACCTACACGCAAATATCTATATATCAAAATGTTGACTACTTAACTTAAGAACTACTCACCGTTTTACTCACATATATTTTGTAATTCGATAATACAAATATAGATATATTAAACAAATCGGCAATACATCTTGGCATCTATTTATTAGAGTAGTTTAATGAAAAAAATAATATTTCAAATTATTTATGAATAAGTAAAGAGGCACAGATAAAAATAGAAATAGAAGAGAGCAATAAAATCATTGAAGCAGGCAAGGTATTAGATATACAACTACTAGATCACATAGTTCTAACTGCTGATAGTTACTATTCATTCAGAGATGAAGGGGAGTTTTAAAATCCCCTATTATACCTGACTCCTTCTGTTACTTCTATTTCATTAAAATATCCCTTTATCTTTTCTGAATAATATAAATGCTCTAATCCAAGTTTCCAGTAACTCTCAAATGAAGTACCATCACATTTTAATACTTGAGGAATTATTTCTGGAATATTTGGCACACAAATAAAGATAGTATAGCTTTCATTATCATTTAATTGCATAGTAAGGCATTTTTTAGGTTTGTATCCAATAGGTCTTTGTTTTTTGTAACTGAATTCCGCTACTGATATGCTTCATCAAAATCAAAAGGCCAAAGATCGGTTAGCCATTCATTTTATATAAAAATTTTAGTTTTGAAGAGGTAATGTTAAATACAAACAACTATGACCAAAGCAAATCTAAAATGAATTTCATTTATTGCTTGCAACTCCTTGTAGATGTGATTCAATATCTATTTTTAGAGTGCGTGTGATCAATTTTGCGGTATTTTAGTTTCTATAAAATCAAAAATTGGTTTAAAAACTTGAAATGGTTCATCATCAAAGGTAGGGACAAGATTCTTACTGAAATTTACCTTATCACCTTGAAATCTTAAAAATTGAGAAGGAAGACTAAGGTCTGGTTCAAACATGGCTTCAATTGCTGGAATATGCTGAAAGAGATGTTCAATAGCCATTAAAGAATGTTCACCAAAAGTACCACCGGTTGCGACATTTACGACTTGTTTAGTTATTGGTTTACCATTAGGTACGGGCAACATAATTGCATAAACCTCATTATCATCCATCTGTTTAATCAGACCATCATATACGTTTGTACATATATCATTTGTTGAAAATCCATTCCAACTGTTGTATGCTTTATCAAAATCAAATAAGCCAAAAATTGGCAGACCTTGCATATCACTTATAACTTCTGGATCTTTCATCAATTGAACTAGATATCTATGGCCAAAAGCGTAAAATGGAATAAACGGAATTTCTCTATCTGGATATATCCTATTCCAAGCTTCTTTGATTATTATAGGATCTGTTTTCCCTTCGGTAAAAAGAACAGGTTTCTTTTCAATTTGAATGGTGTTAATGATACTTAATAATTGCTCGTGTTCGCTGTAACGTATCAATCTCTCACTTAATTTATCAATAGCGATTCTTTTGGGAATAGTGTATGATCTTACATTTCCTTGTTCATTTAAATCAAAATAGCTTACTCTGCTCTTAATAAATTTTATTAAAGTTATTGCACTATGACTACTCATAATTATATGATTACTTTCACTTGATTCATCTGAAATTTCACAAACTTGTTTTAAAAAATCATACTGCCATTCAGGATGTAAAAAAGAATCTGGTTCGTCTAATAAAGAAATACAATTCTTATTCTTAAACAACTCTGTAATCGTATAGATGTAAATAGATTGGAATTGACCATCACTAAATTGCTTAATATCTATTTTCTTACCCGAATTCAATTCTACTTCAATTGAAATATCTGATAGCATACCAATAGTAATTAAGTTATCAAAGGAAACAAATAGTTCTAATGCATCCGTTGTATTAAATATATTTTGAAATGACTGCAAGCTCCTATAAAGAATATATTCTTCTTTTTCTTCCGTATAAATATAACCTTCTTCCCGAACAGGATTGTCCGCAATTTTCTCAACTCCCCAAATTTGATTCAAAAATGTCTTGAAAAATCCCTGTGCTCCCCAAAATCTCTCTTCATCATTAAATTCATCAAAAATTATTTCCTCCTTGCCTTCTGCATATTCAGGCCTCTTGAATACAAGTTTTACCTCATTGCCTATTGACCTAATTCCTAACTTTTTAAGGATGAATATTTTGGCATTTAGGTCTTCACTTTGTAAAAGCATTACTGCCAATAAAAGAGATTTATAATCAGTTCCAATTCTAAAAAATGGCCTAGCATCATCCTGGTTGAAGTTCGGACTATTTCTGTTCCTACTAATTTTTTCTTTATGCTTCTGATCGTTAACTGATATAAAATCTTTTATAGTCGAGTTGTGACCAGAGTAATATATAAGCACATTATTAGGCCGCTTATTTGCGGGTAAAGATCTTGTGGGGCTTCCGTCTGAATCTTTCCAACTGTTATCTTTCCAAGTTATGTCTACTATTTCACCATCTATTTCATATCTTATTCTATAATCGAAACGTATAGGATGTTCATTGTCAAAAAGATGTTTTAAAATTTCCAAACTCGCCTCGAAGAAATTTGATTTACCAGCACCATTCTTTCCAACGAATATGTCAATAAAACTACTTCCGTCAAAATCAATCTTAAAGTCCTTTAAGTTCTTGTATTCTGATATTATGTGAATATGTAACATCCTCATATCTCAATATTTGATAAGAATGAACTAAGAATTTGTGTTTGTTTCTTTGAAGATTCTTCAATGTTTGATTCAAGTAAATCAGAGAGTTTGAATAAATCCTCAATTTTCTTGACTATTCTTTCCTGCTCATAGAATGGGGGTAGAGGAACGGCTGTATTAATAATTTTTTCTCTTGAAATATTAGGCTGAGCAGCACCAGCACCTTGTGAAATAAAGTTGGATTTTAGAGACAATAATAAATAATACAAGAATTCATTATTAATTGGAGAAAAGGTTTTACAAGCACAAACAGCCTGATTTGTAGCAGCTTCAATTTCCAAAACACCAACTTCTCCAATATTCGCTCCATACATTGCTATCAAGACAGAGCCAATTGGATTTAAATGCAAGGAACACTTTTCTAACGCTAGTTCTGTAATTTTTTCACTGGTTTCTTTTATTCTACCTTGTTTTACCTCTCCTGATTTTACCCACGGAATATCTCCAGCATAGAATGCTTGATTCGTTCTGCTTGGAGTAGAACCTGATTTCCATATACCATAATTATTTAGCCTTACCCATTCCCAACCAGTGGGCAATTTGTATTTTTTTTCATCTTCTGATATTTGTGGAAGGCCTTTTGGCTTGCTTATTAGTTTTTGTCTTAAAAGTGATTTTCTCTCACTCTCTATTTGACTAAGTATTTTTGCAGCAGCTTCATCTTTGTGATTTTGAGTATCAAATTCACCTTTCATAGCTAGGCTTAATAAAACACTTTTCAATTTATCTATGCTTTCCTTCGATGAAAACAATTTATCGAAATGGGATAAAAACTCATAGTCATTATGATTTTGTTTAAGCTCTTTTTTTAGTAAATCCTGAATTTTGCTCCTTTCTTTTAAAAGATTGTCATATTCATTTAAAAGCTCTTTTGGATCTCTGTGATTTATTACCTTCTCGAATGGATTTTTAAAATCTAGATTGTAATTTCTTGCTTCAATCTCTTTAATAGAAATTTTCCAAGCGTATTGATTCTGAATACGTTTTTTCCACCAATTCTTTTCTAAATCAAATTCTTCAATTTGTAATGGCTTTCCTCTTGAATATGACTTGTAACCTTCTGGATATGGGTGCTCAAAAAACCAAACATTTTTGGTTGGTTCTCCTTTTTCGAAAAATAAAATATTTGTTGTAATACTTGTATAAGGACTGAAAACGCCTTTTGGTAATCGGACAATCGTGTGAAGATTAAATTCGTTCAGCAATTCTTTTTTAAGGTTTGTTTTTACACCCTCGCCAAAAAGAAAACCATCAGGTAAAACCACAGCGGCTCTTCCTGTATTTGGCTTTAAAAGGTGCATGATAAGTGCCATAAACAAGTCTGCAGTTTCTCTAGTCTGGTATTTTTTAGGAAAATTCTTTTCAATTCCATCTTCTTCTACACCACCAAATGGCGGATTTGTAATAATTACATCAACTCTGTCTTTTGATCCATAATCTTTCAAAGGACGGCTCAAGGTGTTGTCATGCCTTATGTTTAATGGGACATCGATTCCATGTAACATCATATTCGTCATTGCCAACATGTGTGGCAAGGGTTTTTTCTCAATTCCGATTATGTTGTCTTGAAGTTTAGCTATATCATCAGGGTTTTTAAATTGCTTTTTTTTATGCTCAATTACATTAACCAAAAAACCGCCTGTTCCACAGGCTGGGTCAAATACTTTTTCACCTAATTGAGGATTGAGGATGTCAACCATAAATTGAGTTACTGCCCTTGGAGTATAATATTCACCAGCATTACCTGCTGACTGTAAATCACTTAATATCTTCTCATAAATATCATTGAACAAATGTCTGTCAGACGATGAATTAAAATCCACATCACTTTGAATGGTATTTATCACTTGTCGTAACAATGTCCCAGATTTCATATAGTTATAAGCGTCTTCAAAAACACTTCCTATAACTTTTCCATGTGGTGAAACTCCTGCTGTATTTGACAATTTCTTAAGTGCAGGAAATAAATCATTGTTTACAAAATAAATTAAATCCTCTCCAGTATCCCCTTCATCATTAGCAGCCCAATTAGACCATTTGCATCTGCTAGGCAAAGGAGACTTATAATTTGGAATAGTTATTTCCCATTCCTTTTCTTTATCATCAAAAATTTTGAGAAATAGTAGCCAAACAATCTGGCTAATACGCTGTGCGTCTCCATCTACGCCAACGTCCTTTCTCATGATATCTTGAATAGTTTTTATTAATGCGCTTAATGACATGTTTTTTTCTTTTTTATGCAGTATATATTGCTTGTTCTAATTCTCTAATAGCCTTTTCGTATTCAGTTATACCGCCAAACTTTTTAATAATTTCTAGTGGTGTTCCAAACTCTGTAAATGGCTGAATTGTTAATATTTTTGTCTCTTCAATATGCACTACACCTTCATCTGCATACTTCTGCAGCAAGGCATCAATGACATTCTGTGCTTGTTCTCCGTATTTGAAAAAGTAATTTCTCTTCTTGACTTTTTCAGCTCTTTCTTTTCTTGTGAGAGGAGGCATGTCCCATGCTACATGACAAATGATATCAAAAGGGTCAATGTCTTTTCCAATTTCTTCTGATAATGCATCAAAAAAGACACCTTCTGCTTCTAAAGCTGAAATTATCGCTTTTTTCTTGTCGGCATCAGACCATTTTTTTAGAAAATCATCAAGAGATAAAAATTCCTTTGATAATGTTTTTTTAGTATAATCTTTTAATGACTCAGTGATTAATTTACCATATGCATCAAAATATTGAACTCTCTCAGCTACTACAGAAACAGGAACATCAGCTACGTAATACTTTTTTACTTTTTGCTGTTCTTCATCTGAAGATTGAATATCGGAGAAATCAAAATCATCACTTGTTGTATAATCAACTGGTTGGATTTTGTCAGAACTTTCCAAATCATCTGGAGGAACAGGAGATTCTCCTTTTTTCGGAGTATATACTACTACTGGGTCTCCGTCAAAATCAGGGTCTGCAAATAGCTCAGTTGCTTTCTTAAAGTCCATTATGGTAAAATAGAACTTATTGAATTCTTCATTTATTCTTGTACCTCTCCCTATTATTTGCTTGAATTCAGTCATTGATTGAATTCTTTGGTCTAGCACAATTAATTTACAAGTTTGAGCATCCACTCCTGTAGTCATTAATTTTGAAGTCGTTGCAATCACAGGATACTTTGATTCTGGAAAAATGAAATTGTCCAGTTCAAGTTTTCCTTCCTCATTATCACCTGTAATTCGAACAACATATCTCGAATTATCAGCAGCTAAATCACTATTTTCATTTACCAAAGCTTGCCGCATTCTTTCGGCATGGTCAATGTTGTCGCAGAATACGATAGTTTTATCAAAGCGATTAGTTTGCCTTAAAAAGTCAGATATTTTCTTGGCAACAAGTTGAGTTCTTTTATCTAAAACCAAGGCTTTATCAAAATCTTTCTGGTTATAGATTCTATCTTCAATTTCATTCCCATATTTATCCAGCATTCCTTTATCAGGTCGCCATCCTGTTACATCTTTATCAATGTCTATCCTTACTACTTTATAGGGGGCTAAAAAACCGTCATCAATACCTTGTCGCAAGGAATAAGTGTAAATAGGATCTCCAAAATAATCAATATTAGATACGTCTTTGGTCTCTTTGGGTGTTGCAGTTAATCCAATTTGTGTAGCATTAGAAAAGTATTCTAAAATTCTTCTCCAATTCGAGTCTTCCCCTGCACTCCCTCTGTGGCACTCATCAATGACAATTAAATCGAAAAAATCAGGGGAGAACTGCTTGTAAATATTTTGTTCTTCTTCTGTCCCAGATACAGCTTGATAAAGCGAAAGATAAATTTCATAAGACTTATTAGCTTGTCGTTTGGATATTTTGGACATTGCAGAACCAAAAGGCTTAAAGTCATTTGTAATTGTTTGGTCAACCAAAATATTTCTATCAGCTAAGAATAGTATTCTCTTTTTAGCTTTAGACTTCCATAATCTCCAAATGATTTGAAACGCAGTAAACGTTTTACCTGTACCTGTAGCCATTACAAGTAATATCCGATTATTACCTTTAGCTATAGCTTCAATAGTTTTATTAATCGCTAATAATTGATAATATCTTGGAGTTTTATTGCTTCCATCACTATAATAGTCTTGGGTTACTATAATCTCTTGTTCACTCGATAGCTTTTTATGGTCTTTCCATAAATTCCAAAGGAAATCAGGTGATGGAAAATCGTCTAATGTAATCTCAGTTTCAACTTCTCCATCTTTTGCAAGATTGTTATGAAACAAAAAACCGTCACCATTTGAGCTAAAAACAAAAGGTACATCCAACAATTCTCCATATTTAAGAGCCTGCTGCATACCATCACATATTGAATGATTATTGTCTTTTGCTTCAATTATTGCAATAGGAATACCTGGCTTATAGAAAAGTGCATAATCAGCTCTTTTATTTTTAGCTCTTGTATGGAGTTGCCCACGTACAATTATTCTTCCATTAGTTAACGGGAATTCTTCTCTTAACTGAACATGAGTGTCCCATCCAGCTTTTTCTAAAGCAGGTGTGATGTACTTTGTACAGATATCTCTTTCAGTTAAGTTCTTCTTATTCATAATATTGACATATAATTCGCTTTTAAAATATACAACATTTATAATATATTCCACGAGATAATTATCATTCCAAAAAATAATTAGTCCGAAATATGTCCGAAAATAAGAAAAGCCACTGATTATCAGTGGCTTTTGTCGGGGTGGCAGGATTCGAACCTACGACCTCCACATCCCAAATGTGGCGCGATACCGGGCTACGCTACACCCCGAAAAGGTATCACCTTTGTTTTGTGTGGCACAAATATACGCTTCTTACAAATTATTTGCAAATGAAAAACGCAAAATAAAACTAACAAGTTGTTACATTGCGACATACTGTTTTCTCATATGACGTAGTACCCTCCTTTACAAAATCAAACCCAATGTTATTCTCCATATTCCTTACCCACATAAGGCACCATCCTGTAAATAAAACTTTTTTTGATTTCCAGACCTCAGGATGTTCGAATATGAACACAAAGTGTTCGAATCCAAACACTTACACAACAAAAACACTACATAAAACACTGACTATAAACATATTAGCCATTTGGCAGTTTTTTTGGAATTAACCTGCATTGAACGTGTTTTTTCAAAAAAATTAGACGGACCTTCTATCTGATTGATTACTAAATAAGGTCGAAACAAACACTTATAACTAAAAGTATGATAAAGAACTATTTCCAAATCGCCTGGAGAAACCTCATGAAAAACAAGGTCTTTTCCTTTATCAATATCCTAGGCTTAACCATAGGCATCGCGGTCTGTGCAATGATATTCCTGTTTATCGCCAATCAGTTTAGTTTTGACAAGTTTCACAACCAAGGCGATCACATCTATCGTGTGATGCGAGGTTTTGACAACACCAAGGACCGTGCACCTTATTTATCGGCACCCTATGCCACGGCCTTATTAACCGATTATCCCGATGATATCAAAGAAGCTGTACGGGTAATGCCTGCCAATGGGTTATTCTCTATTGGCAACATTGCATTCAATGAAAAGAAACTCTTTATTGCAGATGACGATTTCTTTGAACTATTTAGTTTTCCGCTAATCAAAGGGAATCCAACGACTGTTTTAAAAAATCCAACAAGTGTTGTGCTCACGGAAACAACTGCGAAGAAATATTTTGGAAATGAAAATCCTATCGGTAAAATACTGCAGCTTGATAAAAATAAACAATTAACCGTTACTGGGATCGCTAAAGATCTTCCGGTCAATTCACATCTGGATTTTGATCTCATTATCCCCTTATCCAATTATCTCGATACCGAACCCTTTAAAGCCTGGCAAAACAACAATTTATTCACTTACATCTTACTTGACGAACATAAGGATGCTAGGCAATTGGAAAAGCAGTTTCCTGATTTCATGAATAGGCATATGAAAGCAGTTTCTACCAATATGGGCATTCATTTTGATCTTGCGCTTACACCGCTACGAGACGTCTATCTTGAATCCCACAGCGCATTTGACAGCGCAAAACATGGCGACAAAAAGGTTATTTACATTTTTCTTTCCATCGCCATACTTATATTGATTATCGCCTGCATCAATTTCATGAATCTCTCAACAATACGTGCAGTTGACCGATCAAAAGAAGTTGGTTTAAGAAAGGTACTTGGCGCTCGACGTCTTCAATTAATGGGACAGTTTATCGGAGAATCCATTTTATTAACCAGCATATCCTGCGCACTCGCCATGTGTCTGTTGCAACTACTCATGCCTGTATATAATCAACTATTGGGATACAGCCTAACAGTCCCATGGAATTCATGGCCGATCTATATTTTTTTGATTGCAGTTATCATTATAGTAGGTCTATTAGCGGGAAGTTACCCCGCATTATACCTTTCGACCTTCTCCCCTATACAGGCATTAAAAGGCAAATTGCGCTTCGGCAAGGGCGGCACACTGTTCCGACATACGCTGGTTGTATTCCAATTCAGCATATCCATTTTACTTATCATCGGTACACTGATTATCTCCAAGCAGATGAAATATGTAAAAGAACTAGGGCTCGGCTACGACAACCAACAGACTGTGGTTATTCCAATAGACAATGAAGAACTGTACAACAACCTTCGTACATTCAAAAACGAATTATCTGTGAGCAGTGATATTGCATCGGTCTCCTTTATGTCCGGTGAACCGGGCGGCTTCTTCGATAGCCACACATTCGAGGTCGAAGGAAAGAACGGTGAGAAGTGGAAGTCAAGGACAGAGTTCACTGATTTTGACTATGTAAGTACGTTGAAACTCAAAATAATAGCAGGCCGAAACTTTTCAATACAACACCCGACCGACTCCACTAGGGCTGTATTAGTCAATCGTAGTGCAGCATCGATGCTTGGATTTACTCCCGAACAGGCCATTGGCAAATGGATAAAAAATACGATCCGCGATCAATCCCCCCGGACAATCATTGGTGTAATTGATGATTTTAACTTCCTATCCCTAAAAGAAAACATGGATGCATTAGTTGTTGCCCCTTCTGATGATCTAAGGGTAGCCCTTATCCGCTTAAACACAAAAGATTTCCCTGCAGCCCTAAAAACTATTAGAACCGCATTTGGGAAAGTAGCCCCATTATATCCGTTTGAATACAGTTTTTTGGACCAGAAATTCGATATGCTGTACAAAACTGATCTTAGGCAACAACGTATACTCAGTCTTTTTTCTGGATTGGCCATATTTATCGCGTGCCTAGGCCTCTATGGTTTAGCCTCATTTACGGCTGCCAAACGAAACAAAGAGATCGGAATTCGCAAGGTGCTTGGCGCTTCGGTATCGGGTGTCACTACATTACTGTCCAGAGATTTTATAAAACCCGTATTAATTGCCTTGATAATCGCCTCGCCGATCGCCTGGCTAACCATGAACAAATGGCTGGAAGACTTTGCTTACCGCATCGAGATCCAATGGTGGATGTTTGTGCTGGCGGGACTAGTAACAATAGGCATCGCATTAATTACAGTAAGTTGGCAGGCTATCCGAACAGCCATAGCTAATCCTATAAACAGCTTACGGGACGAATAAAAAGAGGATACAAAAAAAGCTCTAACTTTCGTTAGAGCTTTTAAGTCGGGGTGGCAGGATTCGAACCTACGACCTCCACATCCCAAATGTGGCGCGATACCGGGCTACGCTACACCCCGAAAAGGTATCACCTTTGTTTTGTGTGGCACAAATATCGAATCATTTTTTGACTTTGTCAACACCCTATAGAAAATTAATCACTAAACAGCTGATTGATTGCATAATATTTTTATCAAAAGAATATATTCTATTGAATTTAGCAATCAAAAACCCTTTCCATATAGCCTACAAAGGAATATTCAAAATATCTTTAGATTATCCATTTCATTTTCATATCTTTGCATCCGATTTGAATATCAGTCAATAGTTTTTTAAAAAAGTATTTTTATATTCAGAAAATAAGTCGTAATATTGCATTCCGATTTTTACAGGATATAAATCGTTAATAATTACTCGAAATCATGGATTTAGTAAAATTTGTAGAAGAACAAGCGGTAGTAAAGAATGAAATTCCCGCTTTCAAAGCTGGAGATACCATCAGCGTTCATTATAAAATTCGCGAAGGAAATAAGGAGCGTGTACAGGTGTACCAAGGTGTAGTAATTCAATTAAACAGCGAAGGTGCTAACGCTACTTTTACCGTTCGTAAAATCTCAAACGGTGTAGGTGTTGAACGTATTTTCCCTGTAAACTCACCAAACATTGAAAAAATTGAAGTAAACAGCTACGGTAAAGTTCGTCGCGCGAAATTATTCTATTTACGCGGCCTTACTGGTAAAGCTGCTCGTATTAAATCGAAAAGAATCTAATTACGACTACCACGGCATAAAAAAAGGCTTTGAAATCATTCAAAGCCTTTTTTTATACCCTACCACCCGTAGCTTCCAAAACGCAGGTCATACAAACCACTGCTTCTGTAATAAATTTAGGACAATTATATATTGTTTCCTAAAATCACACCCTCCTCTTTGCCGCGCTAAAACATTTTACTTACTTTTAGCTTCGTATCTGAAAGGTAGAATCGTAGATGATCACAATAGTTAAAAACATCCTAATTTTGTTCCATCTTCACTTTGCTGCCGTTAAAAATCAAACTGTATCTTGATGAGAATTATAGCTTTTATCCTTGCTTTTATAAGCTATCCGACCTTTACTTTTGCACAACGGAATCTGAATGAATTTCTTCAGTTACAGTCGCGCCCTGAAACCTATTATGTACACCCAGCAACAGATGCAATCACGATTGACGGAAAGGACGATGAGGCTTCCTGGTCAAAAGCGCCATGGACAGACTCTTTTAAGGATATTGAGGGATTAAATAAGCCTGTTCCTACTTTTAAGACGCAAGTCAAGATGCTTTGGGATAAAGAAAACCTTTATCTTTTTGCCAAGCTTCAAGAACCTCATATCAAAGGATATTTAAGACAGAAAGATACAATCATCTATCATGACAATGATTTTGAGATCTTTCTCAAGCCAAATCTATTCTCTCCGGAATATATAGAGATTGAAATAAATGCATTAAATACAGTTATGGATCTTTTGATGACTAAACCTTATCGCTTTGGCGGTAGGGCTAATCTAAATTGGGACACAAAAGATATTGAAACTGCAGTCTATCATGCCGGGTCCATCAACAATCCACAAGACAAGGATGAATTTTGGACTGTGGAAATGAAAATACCTGTAAAAAGTCTAAAATACTTTGGCGAAGGAAATCAGATCAAAGTAAATGAAACCTGGAAGATAAACTTCTCACGCGTTCAGTGGCATTATGACAACACCGAAACCACCTACAGCAAGAGAAAAGACAATACGGGTAAGACGCTCGCTGAAGAGAACTGGGTATGGTCTCCAATCGGCCTCGTTAATATGCATTACCCCGAGCGATGGGGACATATAAAATTTGTTGATGATGCAAACCATCAACCTATCGACCAGCAATTCCTCGCGCTCGAAAAAGTTACCTGGAATATCTTTTACCTGCAACAGATCTATAGAAACGATAAAAAACGTTATGCAACGTCAATTCAGGAGTTAAGCAAATTATATCCTGAAATTATAAATGAGCAAAAAAATTATGAGATTGTATTTTCAAACAGTATTAATTTCTATCGCATTGAAATCAAGTCAAAAGCACAGCCTACATTAAAGACGACAATCGATAGCCAAGGTAACATCTATTTTTAATTTAATTATTCGAGCGATCTTCAATTCTGATTTTGAATAAAAATTGCTATCTTTGTATCCCGTACATAAAGCAACTATTATTGGTCATTTTGACCACATAAAATTGAAAATCCTTTAATTGTTATGACTAAATATATTTTTGTTACGGGCGGCGTTACTTCGTCGTTGGGGAAAGGTATTATTGCTGCCTCCCTTGCTAAACTTCTCCAGGCGCGTGGCTATAAAGTTACCATTCAAAAATTCGACCCTTACATTAACATCGACCCAGGAACATTAAATCCATATGAGCATGGAGAATGCTATGTTACGGAAGATGGTGCTGAAACAGACCTTGACTTAGGTCATTACGAGCGCTTCCTGAACGTCCCTACTTCACAAGCAAATAACGTCACGACAGGCCGCATCTATCAACACGTTATCCAACAAGAACGTGAAGGTGCATATTTAGGAAAAACTGTTCAAGTGATTCCCCATATCACAGATGAGATAAAACGCAGAATGCAACTGTTGGGTGAGTCTGGTGAATATGACATTATCATCACTGAATTGGGCGGAACCGTGGGCGATATTGAGTCCTTACCTTTTGTGGAGGCCGTAAGACAACTTCGCTGGGAATTAGGAGCCAATAATTCGCTGGTTATCCATTTGACTTTAGTCCCTTACCTAGCTGCTGCAGGTGAGCTTAAAACTAAACCTACGCAACATTCAGTAAAAACATTATTGGAATATGGTGTACAACCAGATATTCTAGTGTGTCGTACTGAACATAAATTATCACAAGAAATCCGTAAAAAATTAGCGCAATTCTGTAATGTCAACATCAACGCCGTCGTAGAATCTATCGATGCGTCGACGATTTATGACGTTCCATTACTGATGCTAAAGGAGAATCTTGATAAAACAGCATTAACAAAGCTAAAACTTTCCAACAAAAATGAGCCTGATTTAGAAAATTGGAAGAACTTCCTTGGCAAACTCAAAAACCCAACTAGTGAAGTGAATATTGCTTTGGTTGGAAAATATGTAGAACTTCCAGATGCTTACAAGTCCATTATCGAAGGATTTATCCATGCAGGAGCAACAAACGAATGTAAAGTAAAAGTAAGCTATATTGCTGCTGAAAGTGTTACAAAAGAAAATGTTGCTGAAAAGCTAAAAGGTATGGATGGAGTTTTGGTTGCTCCAGGATTCGGCGAACGCGGTTTGGACGGCAAGCTAAATGCTATTCAGTATGTTCGTGAAAATAATATTCCGTTCTTTGGTATCTGTTTAGGTATGCAATGTTCGGTTATCGAATTCGGAAGAAACGTATTGGGTCTGAAAGACGCTAATAGTTTCGAGATGGATGCCACCACGAGCAATCCGGTCATCAATTTGATGGAAGAACAGAAGAATATCACCAATATGGGCGGTACAATGCGTTTAGGTGCTTACGACTGCGAAATTAAAAAAGGAACTAAAGCCTTTGCCATCTATGGTAAAACAAAAATTTCTGAAAGACACCGTCACCGTTATGAATTTAACAATGACTATTTAAAACAATATGAAGCAGCTGGAATGATTGCTTCAGGATTCAACCCGGAGACTGGATTAGTTGAAATTGTCGAATTGAAAAACCATCCATTTTTCGTTGCCGGACAATTTCATCCAGAATTAAAGTCAACTGTTGCAAATCCTCACCCACTTTTTGTTAGCTTTGTAGCCGCTGCTTTGGCCAACAAAAAATCAAAGTAGTAATAGAAGGATACAATTAATTAAGTTTAATTATTAAAAATGGATAGAAATACCCTAATTGGTTTGGTCCTGATGTTTGCTATCATCACTGGTTCATTTTACCTGATGAAGCCTTCAGAATCAGAAATCAAACAAGAACAAGCGAGACAAGAGGCTAAAGCGCGTACAGAAAAAGGACTGCCTGCCGAAAGTGACTCTACCGCTAAAGCCAAAGCAGCACAAACAGCAGTGATTGCTGATTCGGCGGAATTGAAAAAACCTTTTGGCGCGACAAAATTTGGAACGGAGAAAGTCATTACGATTGAAAACGAGAAAATCATTGCCAAAATCAGTACAAAAGGTGGTAAGGTTAAATCCGTAGAACTAAAAGGCGAAAAGAATTTCAATGGAAAACCGTTGATGCTTTTTGATGGCGACGACAACAAGTTTGGTTTTCAATTTAACGCAGCTGGTCAAAATGTGTCAACAAATGATTTATACTTCAGTACAGAGTCTTCGGATATCCAAGTTTCTGCTGAAGGTAAACAATCTGTGAAATTCCGACTAAATTACAGTGCCGATCAATATATTGAATATGTATACTCGATTGCTGGCAAAGGTTATAATGTAGGACTGGACATTAACACAAAAGGGATACAGAATTTAATTCCGCAGAGTCAAAAAACGTTGACCCTGAACTGGAACACCACGTTGAGACAGAAAGAGCAAAACATAGAATCGGAAAGACAGAAATCTACCCTGTATTATAAAGAAGATAATAAAGTAGATCACCTTTCCGAATCAAAAGATGCTGATGAAGCATTGGAGAAAAAAGTACAATGGATTGCATTCAAGCAGCATTACTTCTCTAGTATCCTCAGCACTAAAGATGGCTTTGTCAACGCAAAAGTGGATGTAAAACATGCGTCAGAAACCGATATCGTTAAATTCTACAACACAAACGCGGAATTAGCATTTGATAACCACAAAGACAACAACTATTCCTTAAACTTCTTCTTTGGGCCAAATCAATACAATGTATTGAAGGCTGAAGGAAATGATTATCAATCGATTATCAATATGGGTTGGGGCCCTATGCGTTGGATCAACCAATGGATTACAGTACCTGTATTCAACTTCCTGGATGGTTTCCATATGAGCTACGGTATCGTTATCCTTTTATTGACATTGATGTTGAAGTTGATTCTTTCCCCAATGACCTACAAGTCTTATGTCTCTATGGCCAAAATGCGTGTTTTAAAACCGCAGCTGGATGAGATCAAAGCAAAAGTGGGTGAAGACAATCAAATGTTGATGCAGCAGGAGCAAATGAAATTGTACAAACAGGTTGGTGTGAATCCACTTGGCGGATGTCTTCCTCTTGTCTTACAAATGCCATTTACCATTGCGTTCTTCTACTTCTTTCCAAATTTATTTGAATTGAGAGGACAAAGCTTCTTGTTTATGAAGGACATGTCAACTTATGATACGCTATTCACATTTGCACCTATTTTTGGATCATTCAATCACATCTCTTTGATGTGTATCTTGATGACATTGACAACACTGTTAACGACCTGGTATAACAACGCTACATCTGGTGCTACAGGACAAATGAAATACATGGGCTATATCATGCCGTTGATTTTCTTCTTTGTTTTGAATAGCTTCCCAGCGGGTTTGAATTACTACTATTTCTTAAGTGCATTATTTACGTTCTTAACGCAGTTGGTTATTCGCACTATGGTGAATGATGAGAAAATCTTAGCTAAATTGGAGGAAAATAAAAAGAATCCAAAAGCAGATAAAAAATCGAGCTTCCAAACGAAAATGGAAGAAATGATGCGTGCACAACAACAGGCACAACAAAATAAAAACAAATCGTAAGATTTATCCTACTGATAAAGAAGGCTTCTAATTGGAAGCCTTTTTTTGTTTGTGAACTTTTGTAGCATTTTGTCAAACCAAACGTTAAAAAGGGTGTTAATAGGTTAAAATTTAGAATATGAACTTTAAAAACATCGCCATACTGGCCATCTTAATCGTTAGTCTTGGAAGTTGCTCTGTGATCAAGAAAAACGCGAATGAGCAGAACACAGACAGTAGCCTGTCGTCAGTAATTGGAAAAAAATGGCAATTGATTGAAATCAATGGACAGCCAGTAGCGGCTCAGATCAACGGCAAAATGCCTTACCTCCAGCTGGACGAAAAAAGTTACAGTGCAAGTGGGGGATGTAATGGCATCGGTGGAGAATTGACTTTATCAAAGAATGGAAAGGTTAAATTTGCTCAGGGTATGTCTACGATGATGGCCTGTCCGGATATGTCTATTGAACAAGCCTTATCCAAAAACCTTATTGCTGCAGATAATTATACGGTTAAGGATGGTATTCTTAGCTTAAACAAAGCGAAAATGGCTCCCCTGGCAAAATTTAAACTGATTCAGGACAATAAGCAACAACTTAGTGGAACTTGGGAACTTGATTATATATCCGGCCCACGGATTGCTTTCGACGGCCTATATCCCAATCGTAAACCAACCATGATCTTTGATGCTTCCAGTGGTAAAGTAAACGGAAATAGCAGCTGCAATAACTACAATATGACTTTTAAAACGAATGGAAACACCATCAATTTTGGCCCCATTATGTCGACAAAAATGGCCTGTGAAGGTAATGGTGAAGCAACCTTCTTTTCGACCTTAGAAAAGGTAAATACCTTTAGCATAAGCGAGAATACATTGACATTTATCATGGGAGATATTGCTATTATGCGATTCAAACGGAAATAGAAAATTAGATTTTTGCTCCAAATGAAGTAAAACTGGCGTTGTTACGGAACAACGCCAGTTTTATATATTAAGCGATATTTGGCAACAGAATGCCAAAGACCAGCCTGATAATCCCTAAACAAAGGCACTAAATCCAGTTATACTTCTACCAACAATAAGTGAATTGATTTCTTTTGTCCCCTCATAGGAATAAATGGCTTCAGCATCGGCCAAAAAGCGTGCGACATTATATTCCAACAGAATACCGTTTCCGCCCATGACCTCTCGAGCCTTGGAAACAATATCCCTCGTACGTAAAGAACAGAAGACTTTGGCCAGCGAGGCATGTTCATCTCTTAGCTCACCCTTATCCTGTAATTCAGATAATCTGAAGACAAGCGTTTGCATGGCCGTTAAATTGGACAACATTTCGACCAGGTGATTTTGAATAAGCTGAAAAGAGGCGATTGGTTTACCAAATTGCCTCCTTTTACGCGTATAATCCAAGGCATTTTCATAGGCGCCTCGCGCACATCCAACGGCCATCCAAGCAACACCTGCTCGCGTCATCTGAAGAACCTTTCCTGTATCTTTAAAGGAATTTGCATTTTGCAGGCGATCACTTTCTGGAACGATGCAATTCGCTAAAGTAATAAGACCATTCTGTACAATACGCAAAGCCATCTTATCTTTAATTTTCTCAACTGAAAAACCTGGGTTATCTTTTCGTACGATAAAACCTTTAACTTCATCATCATCAAGATCCCTAGCCCAAACAATGGTTATATCCGAAAAGGTGGAGTTCCCGATCCATTTTTTCTGACCATTTAACACCCAACCTTCGGCGGTCTTCTTACAGGTTGTTGTCAATCCGCCCGCTGCTCCCGACCCTACTTCGGGCTCGGTTAGACCAAAAGCACCAATCACTTGCATTTTCTGCATTCTAGGCAACCACTCCTGTTTTTGTTCTTCGGATCCGCATATATAGATTGATCCCATAGCCAAACCACTCTGTACGCCAAAAAAAGTCGCTACAGAAGCATCAACACGCGCTATCTCCGCTGCGATGATCCCCTCCATTAAAGAACTGCCCCCCATACAGCCATACCCATCGTAGGTATAGCCACAAATATTTAAAGCGGCTAGTTTCGGTATAATTTCGAAAGGAAATTCATCTCTTAACCAATATTTATTGACAATTGGCTTGACTTCATTCTCCATAAATTCCCGCACCTTCAATTGCAATGCACTATCTGAATCATTTAATTTGCTATCCATAGCATAGAAATCACCATTAATAGGAGGTAATTCCTTTTTTTCTTTTCCTGCACTCAGCATTTTCATTAAACCATGAAGCTGCTTATCATCCATTTTTGATACGGCATCCATTACTGCTCCCAAATCCACTTTCTTCGATATTTCTTCCAATTTGCCAAAGTCTATTGATTTTGCCAAATCCATTATATTCTTTACTTTATCAAACATAATTGCAATTTCTTTTTAAGTGTTTACTTTTTAAAATAAGAAAAATAATCGAAAATTGTTTGGAAACGGCATGATACAAATTGACACTATGGAATTATCCGGTAAACAAACGAATGGACAGCAACTTACCTTTTATCGCACGATATCTTATCAACAAAATATTGGAATCAGGAACGTTTCGAATAAAACACACAACTATAAAACACTTAAAAACAGCTTGTTAATAATATTTTCAAAAAAATATTATTTTTTGGGTTACCTTTTTTGGTTACGTGTATTAAGAGATGAAAAAGAAAATTATTTCAATTTAAATTAGAAAATTAGAAAATGAAAAACGCATTAAAATTCGGTTTCTTAGGTTTAGCTTTAACTGTAGCTTTCGCATCTTGTAACAATTCAGAGAAAAAAGCTGAAGGTGCTGCAGATTCAGCTTCTGCTTTAGTTGATTCAGCTGCTAACACATTAGATTCAGCTGCTACTAAAGTTGATTCAGCTGCTGCTAAAGTTGATTCAGCTGCTGCTAAAGTTGATTCAGCTGCTACTAAAAAATAATTTAGGACTGAATAGAGCTTTTGGAAGGCCTTTTTTACGAAAGGCCTTTCTTTTTTTTTTCAAAAAAAGAAATACACGGGTTACCTTTTTTGTTTAATGGTATTAACTCCTAAATAACAAGATTTAAAAATATTTTAATTTTAATAAAATGAAAAACGCATTCAAATTCGGTTTCTTAGGTTTAGCTTTAACATTGGCTTTCGCATCATGTGGTGAAACTGCTAAAAAAACTGACGCTGCTACTGATTCAGCTAACGTTGCACTAGATTCAGCTAACACTCAATTGGATTCAGCAAAAACTGCTGTAGATTCAGCAAAATCTGCTGTAGATTCAGCTGCTGCTAAAGTTGATTCAACTAAAGCTGCTCACTAATTCTCTGAAAAGAATTTACACCGTATAGAAAGCTTCCTTCAGTAAGGAGGCTTTTTTTATATCTACACCAATTAAATTGCTAAGCTCCAAGCATTTTTTTACCTTTGCCAAAAATCATTCAATCTATGGCTTTATCATCTTTAACAGCAGTTACGCCTATTGACGGACGCTATTACAATAATACTAATGAACTTTCAGCATTTTTTTCCGAATTTGCCTTAATAAAATATCGTGTACGCGTAGAAGTCGAATATTTTATTGCATTAAGCGAGTCTGGTATCGCTCAATTGCAACAGTTTGACAAAACACTAAATGAAAAATTAAGGGATATCTATAGGAATTTTTCTGAAGAAGATGCCATTTGGATCAAAAACACAGAGAAAGTTACGAACCATGATGTTAAAGCTGTTGAGTATTTTCTAAAAGATCAATTTGAAAAATTAGGATTACAGGACTACCTTGAATTTATTCATTTTGGTTTGACTTCACAAGATATCAATAACACAGCCATTCCACTTTCCTGGAAAGAAGCAATTAAAGAGAGCTATACACCTGCAATCGAAGAATTGCTTCATGAATTGAAATCTTTGGCAACTTCGTGGTCAGAGATCCCGATGTTGGCACGTACCCATGGACAGCCAGCATCTCCAACTCGTTTGGGCAAAGAGTTCTATGTTTTCATTGAACGTATTGAACGTCAATTGCAACTATTACATCAAGTACCGTATTCAGCTAAATTTGGTGGAGCGACTGGTAATTTTAATGCGCATCACGTTGCATATCCAGCGACAAATTGGATCGATTTTGGAAATAATTTCGTCAACAATATCTTGGGTTTAGACCGTTCACAAACGACCACGCAAATTGAGCACTACGATAACTTTGCGGCAAGTTGTGACGCCTTAAAACGGATCAACAATATTGTCATCGATTTATGCCGTGACATTTGGACATATATTTCGATGGAATATTTTAAACAAAAAATTACTGCCGGTCAAATCGGTTCTTCGGCTATGCCACATAAAGTCAACCCGATTGACTTTGAAAATGCAGAAGGAAATTTAGGTATTGCAAATGCAATTTTCGAGCACCTTGCAGCGAAGTTACCTGTTTCCCGTCTTCAACGGGATTTAACAGATTCTACGGTATTACGTAATATTGGTGTTCCATTTGCACATACCCTAATTGCTATTAAATCAACTTTGAGAGGGTTACGCAAATTGATCTTAAACGAACAGGCATTGGCCAATGATCTTGAAAATAATTGGGCTGTTGTTGCCGAAGCGCTACAAACGATACTAAGACGAGAAGGCTATCCAAAACCGTATGAAGCTTTAAAAGACCTAACACGTACCAACACGCATGTCACGAAAGAAACAATAGCGACATTTGTTGATAATCTAAATGTGTCAGCGGAAGTTAAAGAGGAACTGAAAGCGATCAGTCCTTCTAACTACACAGGTGTTACTTTATAAGCTTTTACTTATAGATGACCTTAAGAAAGCTCCTTTTGACCTATATTTGTTTGGAATAAAATAGATATTACATGGCTACGATTAACGTATATACAGAGTCTACCCCCAATCCTTCTACAATGAAGTTCTTGGTCAATAAATTGTTGATCAACGGTAGTGTAGATTATCCAAATAAAGAAGCAGCACAAGATTCACCGTTTGCACTTGAATTGTTCAAATTTAATTTTGTAAGTGGTGTATTTTTCGCGAGTAACTTCGTTACTATTACCAAAACGGAAGATGCAGAATGGGAAGACATCGAAGCTTTGTTGAAAGATTTTGTAAAAGGTGCTGTAGAGTCTGAACTTGCTGTAAAAACGGTACACCACGACACAGAAGTGGATTTTGAGGGCACCGAAACTGAAGTTAAGATACAACAAGTTTTACACGATTATGTACGACCTGCTGTTGAACAAGATGGGGGTGCTATACATTATAAATCATTTAATGAAGGTGTGGTAACGGTTGAACTAAAGGGTTCTTGTAGCGGTTGTCCATCATCTACAATTACTTTAAAAGCAGGCATTGAAGGATTGTTGAAACGCATGGTTCCGGAAGTGACTGAAGTAGTGGCAGAGGCCATGTAATCACAGCTATTCGATACAATAAAAAAAGGATTCAGTAGTTAATTTTGCTGAATCCTTTTTTTTATACCCTAAGTCCTAAGGAATGATTGCCATCCGTCATCTATTTGGTCTGGCAATTTTAAACCTAATTGACCACTTCAAATGAATCCTTAAGCGGAAGATTAACAGAAGAATTACCGATAAATAGTTCAAATTTGCCAGGTTCAACTGTCCAGTTATTGTGCTGATCCAAAAGTTCCAGGTGGGCAGGTAGTATTGTAAACCGTATGGTCCTTTTCTCTCCTGGATTAAGTTCAATTTTTTCAAACCCACGCAAATCCATCTCATATGTCGTTACCGAAGACAGCACATCTTTGATATAAAGCTGAACAACTTCGGCGCCTTTCCTCTTCCCTATGTTTTCAATATCAACCGTAACTGTAAGGGAATCCGTTGGTCTGATCTGTTTCTTCGTGAGTTGTAAATTTGAAAAACTAAAATCTGTGTAGCTTAATCCATATCCAAAAGGGTATAAAAAGCCAACAACCCGACTATTTCCCCACCCATTGGGTCCGACCCCGGGTTGCCCCGCCTGTGCAGCGGGCTTGGTCGGAAAATTCATCTCAACCTGTCCTACAGACTTTGGAAATGAAATGGGCAATTTTCCACTAGGGCTATACCCTCCAAACAGCATTTCGGCAAGAACATTTCCCGACTGATTACTAAGAAACCAACTCTCCACAATTGCAGGTAGATACTTATTTTCCCAATTGACAGTAAGTGGACGACCATTGACAAGTACCAGCACAATAGGTTTACCTGTTTCTTTCAATTTCATTAAATAGTCGCGTTGCTTGCCTGGCAAATTTAGATCTGACCTCGATCGACTTTCACCGACTTCCCGTTCCGACTCGCCCATTACTGCTATGATTAGGTCTGATTCTTTACCGAGACGGACACCTTCGGCCATCTTTTCCAGCTCCTCACTTGACAAGTCTGTTGGAATAATCTCACTCTCAGGCCAGTTTTTATCCACGACATCTACCCCTTTTGCATAATCAACCCGAAGTGCCTTTGTTTTTCCATAGTTTATAATCCCATCTTTGATGGTTGTGATTGGGTTATTGGATGGCCCGTATCGACTTGTCGTATAATTTGTTGCTTCTGCCATTGGTCCCGTAACCAAAATTCGTTTGTATTTATTCACGTCTATTGGAAGAAGATTCTGTTCATTTTTCAACAGAACAATAGACTCCTTATTCATTTGAAGTGATACTTCTTCATCTGCGGGGGTATGCACCTTTTTATCGGCTATCGCTATATCTTCTCTCAATGGATGATCAAATAATCCCAATTTAAATTTCACCGTCAGGACTTCGCGAACCCGCTGATCCAATATTTTGGTATCCAGCCCCCCTTCCTCTATTAGTTCCATTAACGGTGTTAGATAGGTACTCGGTGGATCAAAATTTGTCCGCACATTCAAACCCGCCTCCAATGCCTGTTTAATAGCCTCTTTATAGTTTGCAGCAACATGGTGTTTGTTGTAAATAAACTCTAGGGCCTCGCTATCAGAAACTACATATCCTTCAAACCCATATTCTTTGCGGAGTAAGTCCTGCAAAAAATAACTACTGGCAGATACCGGCACGCCATCATAATCATTATAACTACTCATGACTCCTAAAGGTTTGGCTTCCTTTATGACCCTTTTAAATGGATAGAGGTGAAGCGAATGCATCTCACGAAAGCCAACATGCGGATCCGTTCGTGCATTGCCATCTCTCCCCCCTTTGGGCACAGAATAGACCGCATAATGTTTCAATGTGGATGCGACGCCATTTTTTTGAATCCCCAAAACAACTTGTTTTCCCATTTCGGCAATATGAAACGGATCTTCTCCATAGGTTTCAACCACTCTTCCCCATCGTGGATCTCTAGAAACGTCAAGAATAGGCGTATAAACATTTGTATAGCCAAGATACTTGGCTTCCCTACCAATTATATCACCAGCTTTACGTACCAGCGCAGTATTCCATGTACTTCCAATATTGATTGGTGCCGGCAAGGAGGTAGCCCGATCATGGTTGAGTCCATGAATTCCTTCATTGGTAAAATCAACCGGAATACCAAGTCGTGTATTTTCCACAAACCATCGTTGAACATTATTTAAGGCTTGAGCGTGGCGGCTGAAGGGATACGAAAATGAACTTTTTGCCGACTTATTATAAGCTAAGCTATTCAACATTTCGTCAATATTGGCCAAGCCGTATTTCCAAATCTCTTTGTCCCAAGCGGCAGTGGGCTGTTCATCCTTCAAAACCCGCCCATAACCGTAAAGTGTGACAGTCTGATTGGCCTTTTCTTGAACAGTCATTTGGCGCAACAAATCTTCCACGCGACTGGCTATTTTCTGATTGGGGTCTTCATAAATATCCTTTTTTCCATTTTTGTTAAAATCGATCCAATCCTTATGATAAATGTTGCTGTGCTGGGCAGAAGAATGCAAATATAGGACTGAGAGCGCTGAAAAAAAACGCAGCTTTTGAGTTGATTAAGCATTATGCTGAAAATTGTTGGTTTTATAAAGTGAAGCAAGGTACAAAAAAAATAAAAATCTGCAGGCCAAATACATTGTCAGTCTGGAATAAGTCAATATAAATTCATTTTTTAACAAGCATCTAGCTTAAAAATAGTTAACTTTACGACCAATTGTGAAACCAACAAAAAAAATGAGTGCAGATATTAACAAACTAGAACAAATTGCATCACAGGTAAGACGTGATATCGTACGTATGGTACACGCTTGTCAATCAGGACACCCAGGTGGTTCGTTAGGTTGTACAGATTACTTTGTGGCGCTTTATTTCAATGCAATGAAACGCAATCCTTCCTTTGACATGGATGGAAAAGGAGAAGATTTATTCTTCCTGTCAAACGGACATATCTCTCCTGTATTTTACAGTACATTGGCACGTGCGGGATATTTTGAAGTGAGCGAATTAGCAACGTTCAGAAAAATCAATTCCAGACTTCAAGGTCACCCAACAACACACGAAGGCCTTCCAGGTATTCGTATTGCTTCGGGATCATTGGGACAAGGATTATCTGTTGCAATTGGAGCCGCACAGGCAAAAAAATTGAATAAAGACAATAATCTAGTTTATGTATTAATGGGTGATGGAGAATTGCAGGAGGGCCAAGTTTGGGAAGCTGCAATGTACGCGCCACACAACAAGATTGACAATTTAATTGCTACTGTTGACTATAACAAAGCACAAATTGACGGATCTACAGATCAAGTATTATCTCTTGGGGATCTTCGTGCAAAATGGGAAGCATTTGGCTGGGATGTGATGGAAATTGCTAAAGGCAATGATATGAATGCTGTTGTTGCAGGTTTAGCAGAAGCTAAGTCACGCACAGGAAAAGGTAAACCAGTCATTATTCTGATGCATACTGAAATGGGTAACGGTGTTGATTTTATGATGGGTTCTCATAAATGGCATGGTGTTGCTCCAAATGACGAACAATTGGCGTCGGCATTGAATCAGCTTACAGAAACTTTAGGAGATTACTAGAATGAAAAAATATACTTATACAGAGTCAAAAGATACACGTTCAGGATTTGGTGCGGGATTACTAGAAGCAGGAAAGCAAGATGAGAATGTAGTTGCATTATGTGCTGATTTAATTGGTTCGTTAAAAATGAACGATTTTATCAAAGAATTTCCAGAACGTTTTTTCCAAATCGGTATCGCGGAAGCTAATATGATGGGAATTGCTGCCGGACTTACGATCGGTGGTAAAATACCATTCACTGGTACATTCGCAAATTTCTCAACAGGACGTGTTTATGATCAGATTCGCCAATCGATTGCATACTCGGACAAAAATGTAAAAATTGCAGCGTCGCATGCCGGCCTAACCTTAGGTGAAGATGGTGCAACTCACCAAATCTTAGAAGATATCGGCTTGATGAAAATGTTGCCAGGAATGACAGTGATCAATCCTTGTGATTTCAATCAAACAAAAGCCGCTACGATTGCAGCAGCAAAATATGAGGGACCAGTTTATTTGCGTTTTGGCCGTCCCGTAGTTCCTAACTTCACTCCTGCTGATCAAGAATTTGTGATTGGTAAGGCGGTATTATTAAATGAAGGAACGGATGTTACGATCATTGCTACAGGTCATTTAGTATGGGAAGCTATCCAAGCTGGCGAGAAATTAGCTGAGTTGGGTATCAACGCTGAGATTATCAATATCCATACCATCAAACCTTTGGATGAAGAAGCTATTTTAAAATCTGTTGCGAAAACCAAATGTGTCGTAACGGCAGAAGAGCATAATCGTCTTGGCGGTTTGGGTGATAGCGTTGCTCAAGTGTTAACAAGAGAGTTACCTACTCCACAAGAGTACGTTGCCGTAAATGATAGTTTTGGAGAATCAGGTACTCCTGCTCAATTGATGGAAAAATACGGTTTGAATGCTGCGGCTATTGTGGCTGCGGTTCAAAAAGTAATCAAAAGAAAATAACAAAACTACGCAAGTCAATATATGGATGACGCTTTAATTATAGCAAAATTCGCCGAAGAGAGTACGCGAGAAGAAGCTTTCCGTTTATTGTTGAAGAAATATCAACAGAAGATTTATTGGCATGTGCGAAGAATGGTCATCGATCATGACGATGCGGACGATGTTGTTCAAGATATCTTTGTCAAAGTATGGAAAAACCTTGGGAATTTCCGTGAAGACTCACAATTATACACTTGGCTTTATCGTATCGCAACAAATGAATGTATTACCTTCTTAAATAAGAAAAAGCAAAAGCAGAACGTGTCGTTGGATGACGACACGACTGCTTATTTGGCAGAAACGCTTGCTGATGGCAATTATTTTAACGGTGATAAAGCTCAAATGAAATTACAACAGGCTTTGTTGACTTTGCCAGAAAAGCAAAAATTGGTCTTCAATATGAAATATTTTGAAGATATGAAATACGAAGAAATTTCAGAAGTACTCGGAACAAGTGTCGGAGCGCTTAAAGCCTCTTATCATTTAGCTGTCAAAAAAATAGAGGCATTTTTTAACAACAACGATTAAACCTTTTAGCGAAATTAGGTTCTAACAGATACTATGAAGGAAAATGGCACATATCATGATGGGCTGGAGCCTACAAATCTTCCAGCATCGTTGCGTGAAAATCCATTTGGCTTACCTGAAAATTATTTCAGTGATTTAGAATCAAAAATAATTACGCAAGTCAAATTGGTTGAATGCAAGGAAGAATCCATCTTTGAGGTTCCAGAAGGATATTTTAATAGCTTATCTGACGCCATAATGTGTAAGGTTGCGGAAGATAGTTTAAAAAATCAGGTTACTACAGACGGCTTTGAAATTCCTGAAAATTATGCTTCTGAACTATCTTCAACTATCTTCAACCGAATTTTAGAAGACAAATTAAAAGAAACGATTGCATCGGATGGCTTTACCATGCCTTCTGCTTATAATCAAACCCTTGAAGACTCCATCTTCGCCCGTTTAGCGGCGGAGAAATTGAAGGAAACAGTTCCGACAGATGGTTTTACAGCTCCTGTTGGCTACGAAGAAATAGTTGAATCGACAATTTTTGCTCGTATTGCTGAAGAAAAACTAAAAGAAACGATTGTGACTGCAGGTTTTGATGTACCACAACATTATTTTGAGATTCTTTCGGACAGCATCATTGATCGTGTTCAAATGCTTGAAAAGGATAATACACCGATCCGTCAGATTGGGAAACCTAAAAAATGGTACGCTCGTTATGCGGTTGCGGCATCCTTTGCGGCTATGTTGAGTATAGGCGGATATTGGGGTTATCAATATCAACAGCAAAATACGACTCCTGTAGAAGCTGTTGCAGAAGAGCAGTTAAGCCAGCATTTGTCAGAAATTCCTAAGCAGGAAATCATTAATTACCTTGCGGAGTCGGCTTCTGGTGACGATATGATCTATATGGCCCAGTATACTGACGAAGCAAATCTCCCTACTAAGGGATTTGGAAGTAATATATCTAAACAAGAAATAGAAGATTATCTAAATTATACCTTATAATGATGTTCAATAAAAAATACATATGGATAACATTGTTCTTTAGTATATTTTCTATTGCCTTGGGCTTTGCGCAAGACAAAAATCGATTTCAAGCTATAGAAAATGAAAAAATAGCTTACATTACTAAAGAACTGGATTTAACTCCGAGAGAGGCTCAGCAATTCTTCCCGCTCTATAATGAATACAGCCAAACGCTTTGGGATATCAGGAAAGAAAAATTGAATGGTGCTCCAAAAAATAGTTTTAGAGGTGGCTCCAGAGACGTCTTACAGTATGATGCTAAGGAAGTGGAGATCAAAAAAGAATATCGGGCCAAATTTGCCAAAGTTATTGGCAATGCGCGAGCATCGCAATTTTTTGAAGTAGAACAGGAATTCAGGGAACATCTATACAAATCCCTGCAGAATAGAAGAAAATAATCTCGAAAATAAAAAAGAAGTCTTGAAGACTTCTTTTTTATTTTCGGACATTTGTAAGATCATGTTAAGCAACAGAGAATTATTTTTAATGAATACCGCTCAAACATCTAGCTCACCTAGATTGGTTGAAGTAGTTAAGGCTGAAGGTGTCTACCTTTATGGCCCAAATGGAGAAGAATACATGGATTTGGTCTCTGGCTTCAATGTCAGCAATATAGGCCATCGTCACCCGAAGGTTTTGGAAGCTATAAAATCACAATTGGACCAGTACCTACATGTCACCGTTTATGGTGAATTTGTGCAGGCCCCACAGGTGCAATTTGCTACAGAATTATTAGCAGAACTTCCTCCTAATTTTCAATCGGTTTACCTCACCAACAGTGGAACGGAAGCCGTAGAGGGATCAATGAAAATAGCAAAGAAATATACCGGTCGCAGGCAGATTATCGCTGCAAAAAAGGCGTACCACGGCAGTACACAAGGCGCGCTCAGTCTTATCGGAAACGATGCGTACCGTAAAGCGTATGCCCCCCTCCTTCCCGAAATAGATTTTATCGAGTTTAATGATCTGGACGATCTAACAAAGATTACGGAACAAACTGCTGCTGTCATCCTCGAAGCTATTCAGGGGGAAGCGGGTGTCCGAGTCCCGGATATCGCTTACATGCAAGCCGTCAGAAAACGCTGTAATGAAACAGGTACCCTACTGATCTTTGATGAAATCCAAACTGGTTTTGGCCGCACAGGCCGTCTCTTTGCTTTTGAGCATTTTGCTATCGTCCCAGATGTCCTGATGCTTGCCAAAGGAATCGGTGGTGGCATGCCCCTAGGCGCATTTGTTGCAGCCAAAGAAGTGATGGATGTTATTAAGGATAATCCCATGCTTGGACATATCACGACTTTTGGGGGCCACCCCGTAAGTTGTGCCGCAGCACGGGCTTCACTGGCTGTTATCAAGGAAGAAAAATTGGTAGAACAGGTCGAGCGAAAATCGCTTTTATTTAAAGAAAAACTCCGACACCCTGCAATTAAAGAAATTCGAGGATTAGGTCTTATGATGTGTCTGCAATTGGATTCCTTTGATCAGGTTTACAACGTGAGTAAGTATTGTGCTGAAAACGGGGTTATGATCGATTGGTATCTGCATTGTGAAACAGCACTGCGTGTCGCTCCTCCATTGACTATTACAGATCTGGAAATTGAAAAAGCGTGTAACATCATTATAAAAGGTTTGGAAAAGTATGCTTAAAGTATGTAACTTTAAACATAACAAAAACCTAATAATGAACACAAACCGCAGATCATTTATCAAAAAAAGCATTATTGGTTCCGGTCTATTGACTGGTGCCAATATACTGGGAAACGATGTATTCGCTCACGAATCCACCGCCAGTTCCTCAAAAATCAGTTTAAATAACGACGACATCATTTTATTTCAGGGCGATTCCATTACGGATGTGGGCCGAGATAGAAACAATAGAAATGCCAATGATACCGCAGCACTTGGACATGGTTATGCTCTATTGGCTGCCAGCCAGCTCTTAAATAAATATTCGGCAAAAAAACTAAAGGTATATAATACAGGTATTAGTGGAAATCGTGTGCCCGATCTTCAAAAGCGCTGGCAGGAGGATACACTGGCAATAAAACCCACTGTATTGAGTATTTTGATCGGTGTGAACGATTTCTGGCGAACAATCGACCGCGGAGCACAGACAACGGTTGAGGAGTATAAATCCCAATACCAACAGTTACTACAGGAGACATTACAAAAGCTTCCAAACGTCAAATTGATCATTGGAGAACCTTTTGCAGTAAAGGGCGTAGGTCACATTACTGAAGCGTGGTATCCAAAATTTTTGGCCTACCAAGAATCCGCTCGTGAGGTCGCCAAAGAATTTGGCGCAATTCTAATTCCCTATCAAAAAATATTCGACAATGCCCAAAAGAATGCTCCTGGTGCCTACTGGGCAGCAGATGGTGTACACCCTACCCTTGCCGGCGCACAGATGATGGCCTCAGCCTGGATGGACTGCATCAAATAATAACAAAAAAGAGCGGATATTTTATTGAAATCCGCTCTTTCGTGTTTAACATGCGCCTATATGCCAAATCTAGATTTCTTTGTAAGGTGTTTTTTGTAGATTGGGAAGAAAATAAGCCACAATACCCATCAATGGCAGGTAGGAACATAGGTGATAAATAAACTCGATGGACGTATGATCTGCCTGCCAGCCAAGTACAGCGGATCCAATCCCTCCCATTCCAAATGCAAAGCCGTAAAATAAACCTGAAACCATGCCCAACTTCTTAGGCAATAGTTCTTGTGCATAAACAATAATTGCTGGAAAAGCTGATGATAAAATCAATCCAATAATCACGATTAGTATTCCCGTCATCGTAAGTCCGACATAGGGTAATGCTAATGCAAATGGTGCAACGCCCAAGACGGAGAACCAAATGACATATTTGCGACCAAATCGGTCCCCGAATACTCCGCCCAGTAATGTTCCCACCGCAACAGCTATCAGAAAATAAAATAGATAGACTTGTGCTTCCACTTCATTAATCCCAAATTTCTTGATGGTATAAAACTGGAAATAGTTTGTAATACTTGCTATATAGAAGTATTTTGAAACAATCAGTAAGAGGAGTATAACAACGGTCACGACGATTCGGCTATTGGGTAGATCAGGCACGCGTATTGTTTTCTTCGTTGATTTGGCAAAGCTTTGAAGTCTCTTTTTATACCAACTACCAATATAATAAGATATAAATTGGCCAAGAATCGTAAATAAGCACATCCAGGCGATCGCCTGCTGCCCTCTCGGTAATACCAAAAAAGCGACAATGATTGGGGCCATTGCGGTCCCTCCATTTCCTCCAATCTGAAAAATAGATTGTGCCATACTTCTTCTCCCTCCCGATGCCATATAAGCTACACGAGAAGATTCAGGGTGAAAGATTGAAGAACCAATCCCGACCAGAAAAACAGAAAATAAGATCCATTCATAACTATGTGCTTTCGAAAACAAAAGCATACCGAGAAGGGAAAAAGACATCCCAATGATCTGAGAGTATGGTACAGGATGTTTGTCCGTAAATGAGCCTACAACGGGCTGGAATATTGAAGCTGCTATCTGATAAACCATTGTAATCATCCCAACCTGAGAAAAGCTTAGATGATGCTCTTCTTTGAGCAAGGGATAGGTCGCCGGTATCACTCCCTGAATCATATCGTTCAAAAGATGCACCATGCTCACGGCAAACAAAATAGAAAAAATAGGTCTACTCGTCTTCTCTTGTATCATGACGTTGTTCAAAAATTAAAAAGGTTGATTTGTTAAAATCAACCTAAACTATCTTCATATAATAATTACAATACGCGCACCAACAATCCTTTCAGATACTCGCCTTCTGGGAACGAAGCCCGGACAGGATGATCTTCAGGCTGATGAAATTGTCTGATAAACTGAATTTCCTTACCGGCATCCAGTGCAGCCCAAGCGAGCACCTGTTTGAAGGTATCCATGTCCATCGCACCTGAGCAAGAAAATGTCGCTAATAAACCACCACTATTTAACAACATCAATCCGCGGCGATTGAGGTCTTTATACGCCCTTGATGCTCTTTCCAATGCAGATCGAGAGGGCGCATATTTCGGTGGATCCAAGACAATAAGATCAAATTTTTCCCCTTCATCAATGAATTTACGCAATTGCTTGTTTACATCAGACAATATTGCGCTATGTCGACTAAGTTCAAAACCATTTTCAATAATATTCTTTTCCAGGGTTTCAATAGCCAGTGCAGAACTATCTACAGATATAACTTCTGCCGCCCCACTTTTCAAGCTATTTAACGTAAAACCACCGGAATAGCAAAAACAATCTAGGACGCGTTTATTTGAAACGTAATTGGCCGTCAGCTGGCGATTTTCACGTTGGTCGCAATAAAATCCCGATTTTTGTCCATCAATAATGTTCACCTTATAATGAATGCCATTTTCGATAACGTCGACAAATTCAGATGGAAGTTCTCCAAACAAAAGCCCATTGGTATCAGGTAAACCTTCATGTTCGCGAGATTTCAGATCACTACGCTCATAAATTCCTTTGGGTTGCAGCAAAGCATTCAATTCATCGATAATAACTGATTTGACTTTTTCCACCCCAACTGAATGAACCTGAATGGATATAAAATCCGCGTATTTGTCTGCAATAAGTCCAGGAAGAAAATCTGCTTCAGCAAAGATTAAACGAACCGTATTGGTGACACCTTCTTGCAACAGATGCTGTCTTGCTGCTACAGCCTTCTGAACGCGTGCACGCCACCAATCTGCATCAATCTGTGCTTGAGGGTTCCATTCCAATAAACGAATGGCTACACGCGAGCTATTGTGAAATAGACCATAGGCAATAAATTCACGTTCAGCATTGTAAACGCCAACAACTTCGCCATCTTCAATCTTATCGGACAATGATTTAATTGCTCCAGAAAATACCCAAGGATGCAATTGCCAGGCAGCTTTATCCTTACCCTTATTCAAATAAACTGATTTCATTGTTGCAAAATTAACGTATTAATTGTAAAACCCTGCTTCTTTATTTGTCAAAAAATAAATGAAACAATTATTCTTGTATATTTACAAAATGAATTTAAAACACTTATTATTAACCACAACATTTATTTGTTCGCTTTTTTCGTGTAAAAAATCAGATTCTGAACTCACAATTAAAAATGAGGAGGATCTTGAGCTTGTCGAGTTGTCTAGATTTGAAAAAACAGAAATGAAAGTCAGCCAAGCAATTAAAGCTGAACCATATTTTATGGTAGGCTATGGATATGATGCAAAAGAAAACCTACTTTTTGTCAATAAGGGGCTACGTGCAAAAATCATTGATACCGAAAAATTAAAGGAGTCTTCCTATATTTCTAGAACAACGGGCTTTTCAAGTGGTGGTGCATTTAGCGAAGATATTAATAAGGAGGGACTATTGAGAAGTCTGAGAATACAATTTGATCATTACGGGGAGCAACTCGTTACAACGGAAACAGATGCATTGGCACGCATTCCCTCGGACCAGAAAATGCAACTAACCAACTATTATTCTGAAGGATTTCAATACAGCATGCTTTTCTTTGCAGTAAAAGATCCGAAATTTCAAAATCAAGACTTCATTAATTTTGTTCAGAACAACAGTCCAGAACTTATTGTAAAAAAGTATGGCACACATCTCATTTTGAGTTGCACCAAGGGGGCGTCCGTAAATCTTATAAAATACCTGGACAAAAAAACTGTGCTTGATGACAAAGTCATAAAAGATTGGAAAATTGTAGCGTTTGTTTCAGGTGCCAATCTCCGATTATTTGATATGCACCCGATAAAAAATACCATTGATGTCAGTGCATGGTTAAGTTCATTGACGGAAGAAAATGGAGATTTCATAAGATTTGGGCGAGAGCAACCTATCCCCATCTATGACTTAATCTTAGATAAGGATAAAAAACTTGAATTAAAGAATTATATTGATACTTATCTTGGTATAAAAAAGGGCTCCTAAAGGAGCCCTCAACGTTTAGTTATGGTTGATTAAATATTTTTTGAAGGCTTCGAAATCAACTTTTAAAAGTTCCGCTAATTTTTCTTTTCCTTGCAATGTTTCTGCACCGGCAGGCAACACTATTTTTCCAAATACATCTGCTGCTATTGCGTCGGGGAATTTGCAGGGATGTGCTGTCGATAAGAAAACCGAAGCGTAATGACCTGGATGCTCCTTTGCATAAGCACGAGCGCCAAGCCAGGCGATTGCTGTATGCGGACAGGCGATATAGTTCGATTCTTCATATAATTTTTGCATTCCTTCTTTTGTTTCTTCATCTGTAAATGTATAAGAAGAGAGCATATTTTTTAATTCCTCCACATTTCCGCCAAAAAGATCCTGTATACGCACCCAGTTGCTGGGATTCCCAACATCCATGGCATTGCTTAAGGTTTGAACAGAAGGCAATGGTTCATATTTGCCGGAAGAAAGGAATCGAGGAACGGTATCATTGACGTTTGTTGCAGCTACAAAATGCTTCACTGGAAGTCCCATTTTATAGGCCAATAAACCAGCCCCGATATTACCAAAATTACCACTCGGCACTGTAAACACGACCTCATTGATTCCTTGTGACTTCAATTGTGCATACGCATAAAAATAATAAAATGTCTGTGGGATCAGCCGTGCTATATTGATTGAATTAGCGGAGGTCAAACGCAATACAGCATTGAGTTCTGCATCACTAAAAGCTTGCTTTACTAATGCCTGACAATCGTCAAAAGTTCCTTCAACTTCAATAGCACGAATATTTTGTCCATTGGTGGTCAATTGTAGTTCCTGAACTTCCGAGACTTTACCTTTAGGATATAAGATCGTCACACGTGTTCCTTCTACGCCCAAAAAGCCCAATGCAACAGCTCCTCCTGTATCGCCTGACGTCGCAACAAGCACGTCCAGTAATTTATCGTCAGTCTTTGAAAAATAGCCCATAACCCTGCTCATAAACCGAGCTCCGAAATCTTTAAAAGCATAAGACGGCCCATGAAATAGTTCGAGCACAGCCGTGCTGTCGGTCAAGAATCTTACAGGAGCATCAAAATTGATGGCATCGTTCACAATCTGTTTTAAATCGCCTTTGGGAATATCTTTTCCCAATAGGGTAGAAGCTACTTCGAAAGCAATCTCCTGCAAGGAATACTGTTGAATATTCTTAATGAATAGCGGGTCCAATTGTGGAATCTCTTCAGGCATATACAATCCTTTGTCTGCAGGGAGAGAATTGAAGACCGCATCTTTAAAGGAGACTTCTAATGTTTTATTATTTGTACTATAAAATTTCATATGTAAATAATTTTGTCAAGGCCATATAAAATATCCTGTTATTTTGATTCGTATTCACTTTAGAATGCGGATATTTCATTTTATTATCTTTTCTGAGCCAATTATCAATTGACCTGAGATTTATAAACCTCGTTTCTGTCCGTAAATAATTTTTAATCTAAAACCCTGGGTCCTTCGACATTGACACGGGAAACATAGCCAAAACTGTCAATTTCATTTTCTTTGAGATGAGTTTGAATTTTGTCGGCGATATCCTTTGCTATTTTTTCGTCCCGTGTTATTGCAACGACAGAGGGGCCTGAGCCAGAAATACCAAAACTCAAGGCACCATTTTTCAAAGCAATCTCCTTCATTTCATAAAACTGGGGAATTAAAATTGCACGTGTTGGTTCAATGAGGATATCTTTCATGCTTCGTGCAATGAGATCGTAATCTTCTTTGAACAATGCAGCGACCAATCCCGCGATATTTCCCCATTGTGTCACGGCGTCTTTCAACAGCACTTTATCCTTTATGAGTTGTCTTGCGTCACGTGTGGGAACATCGACCTGTGGAAAAACCACTGCTGCTACGAGTTCTTTTGGCGAAGGGATGGAAATAACATCCAAAGGTTCATTTCCCCGGATTAATGTGATGCCTCCATAAAGCGCTGGGGCAACATTATCAGCGTGGCCTGTACCGCAAGCCAAACGCTCACCTTCAACACAAAATGGTAATAATTCTTCTTTTGTCAAAGGGTTTCCGAGCATGGTATTGATGGCAAAAAGCCCAGCTACGGTGCTTGCTGCACTGGAACCTAGACCAGATCCAATTGGCATATGTTTATGCAATTCGATTTCGACGCCTACCTTTGATGAGATATTCAGGGCTTGTAATAGATATTGCACACAGGCAGATACGGTATTCTTGCCAGGGTCGAGTGGTAGTCTTCCATCGTCACCAGTTATTTCCCGAATCGTTACTCCAGGTTGTTGCGTACGTCGCATCACCACCTCATCACCGGGTTGCTCAACAGCAAAACCCAATATATCAAAACCGCAGATCATATTTGCGACAGTTGCAGGTGCAAAAACACGAACTTCCGACAGCATGCTGTCTAAATTTATCACCTTATCTTTCAGATACTCCACATTTAAATTATTGGCCATCACGTAATTTTTATTTTCCTTGAATAGTTTTTATGCTCCGACATTTACCAAATCTGCAAATACACCGGCAGCTGTCACCTCAGCTCCCGCACCAGGACCTTTTACGACAAGGGGACGTTCTTTATAACGCTCTGTTGTAAACGATATAATGTTATCGCTGCCTGATAAAGCATAAAAAGGATGATTTTCATCAACAAACTGAATCGCAATGGATACCTTTCCATTTTCCAATTTCCCGATGTAGCGGATTACTTTATTTTCATTGGCTGCTTTCTTCTTCATTGCTTCGAAATATTCATTTTCCTGTTGCAATTCTGTATAAAAAGAATCTACTGTATCTGCTTTCAAACATGCTGGAGGTAATATTGCACCGAGGTCTACATCTTCGGCCTCAACAGCATACCCCGCATCTCTCGCCAGGATGAGCATTTTACGCATAAAATCTACACCACCTAAATCATCCCTTGGATCTGGCTCGGTGTATCCCAGCTCCTGAGCCTGTTTGACGATATCATAAAAAGAAGCATCTGCTTTAAAATTGTTGAAAATATACGAGATTGTCCCTGAAAGAATAGCCTCTATCTTCAGAATACGGTCACCGCTCAGCATCAAGTCTTTGAGCACCCTGACGATAGGCAATCCTGCACCTACATTTGTTTCATAAAAGAAATCTACACCGTGTCGATGAGCAGTATCGCGTAATGTTTTATATTGCTCGAATTTACCTGAATTCGCAATTTTATTGCAGGTGACGATTGAAATATTGGATTTAAAGATATCTTCGTAGTAGGTTGCAGGTAATTTGCTTGCAGTATTATCGATAAATACACAGTTCGGCAAATTCAGCGCTTTCATTCGATCTATAAACAATGCCAGGTCTGATTCAGTTCCATTTTTAGCAAGTTCATCCGACCAATTATTTAAATCAACACCTTCGGTATTGAAAAGCATTTTACGGCTATTGGAAATTCCAACAACTTTAATTTCAATATCATTTTTATCCAATAGGAAGTCATGCTGATTTTCCAATTGTTTAAATAAAGTTGCACCAATGTTACCGGTACCGATATTAAATACATGCAGCGTTTTCTTTAGCTCTGCAAAAAACGCATCATGTACGGCATTAAGTGCCTTCGCTAAATCTTCTTTACCAATAATTACAGATATATTGTATTCGGATGATCCCTGTGCAATAGCACGGACGTTGATACCGTTGCGTCCTAATGCTGCAAATAACCGACCGGCCATGCCGGGAGTTTTTTTCATATTTTCACCAACGATAGCTAAGACCGACAGGTTTTCTTCGATCGCAGGAACGACCAGTTTATTTGCCTGGATTTCAAGCTCAAACTCCACTTCGATCAATTGTATAGCGCGTTTGGCATCCGATGGATTGACAGCAAATGTGATGCTGTGTTCGGAAGATGATTGCGTGATTAGCACAACATTGATCTGCTCTCGAGCCAATAGCGTAAAAAGCCGCCCGCTAAAACCCGATTTACCGATCATCCCTGATCCACTCAGGTTGATGACAGAAATATCCGAGATCGAAGAAATCCCCTTGATTGGCAGCGCAGTTTTTCCACTATCAAACTGAATCACTGTCCCTGAAAAATCAGGCTCAAAAGTATTTCGAATAACTATCGGTATTTTCTTTAAGAAAGCCGGAATCATCGTTGGAGGATAAATCACCTTAGCACCGAAGTAAGATAACTCCATTGCCTCTGTGTATGATAATACAGGCAAGGAAAACGCTTTCTTCACAATACGTGGATCGGCAGTTAACATCCCATTCACATCTGTCCAAATTTCAATGGCTGTTGCGTCCAGTATCGACCCGAAGATCGCTGCGGTATAATCTGATCCACCTCTTCCCAAGGTGGTAATACGTCCATTTTCATTACTTCCGATAAAACCGGTGACAAACAGCAGTTTATCACCATGCGTGATATACAATGATTTCACCAATTGCTCCGTTAGCATTTCATTTAAATGTGCATTACCAAAATTTGAATCAGTTTTCACATAATGGGATGCATCTACAAATAGAGACTCGGGAATATATTGTTCCATCACCTTAGATACCATATAATTTGAGCAACGTTCACCGTAGCTAAGGATCAAATCTTTACTTTGATTACTCAGCTCCTTTAGTGCAGAAATTCCTTGCAGGAGATCTTCTATCTCATTAAAAAACAACTTTAGCTTTGTAAATACAGGATTTTGATATTTCACAGCCAAGAGCTCTTTGACAACCGTAAAATGCTTATCTTCCAAGGACTTTAGACCATCCGAAAAGGACTTTCCTTCGGCAGCGTCCTCCGCCAGTTGGGTAAGTAAGTTTGTTACACCTGACATAGCTGACAACACAACCAATGGTTTTTCCTTTGCATCGTAAGATTTTTTTACAATGCTTAAGACCGCCTTTAGACTTTCTACCGTCCCGACCGATGTGCCTCCAAATTTTAAAACTTTCATACTGTTTTATACTGTTTGTTTAGATTGATGATTTTTATGCTAAAAAAAGAAGCGCTTTCCTTTGTCGAGGAAAGCGCTTCTAAATATTGTGTCTACAATTATATACAACGAAACTACTTCCTCCTGAGTTTTATCCCGGTGGTAATAATAATCGATGTAATAATTGTATTTGTGTTCATTGCTTTTGCTTATGTTTTGTAAATATAGAACAAATATTATCACTTTACCAAAGAAAATTAATATTTTTTTTAAGATTCACAATGAGACATATAATCAAGTGGCATTCTGACATTAGGGGAGCGTTTTTTACTCGAACAGGTGGTTGAGGCACTGTAGTTGATCGTTGACAGAATTATTAAAGTACAATATGCCCAAATGGGCGTTATGAAGATGTTAAAATTGTTAAAATTTCGTTAAATACCTTAAAATAAATTTGACCCTAAACTGATATTGTATTATATTCGCAACAGTGCTGTCCAAAATAGATGACAGTGTTAAATTTTTAAAAGTTAAATGTTGTACAAAAAAGCGATTTAATGAAAACAAAGAAATTTATAGCGTCAATGCTATTTATCGGCTTATGTCTAGTGTCGCAGGCACAAACCAACAGAAACTCCAAACCAGAATCAGATCCTGATAATCTAGCGAAAGAATACTTTTCACAAATCATGGGAGTTGCAGTCTCAGCAACAACAAATACCAAACTTTATCAATTTGTTTACGAATGGTTGGGAACTCCATACCGCTTAGGAGGAGATTCAAAAAGAGGCATTGATTGTTCTAAATTTTCTTATGAATTATACGACAAAGTATTTAACACTTCGTTAGGATATAATAGCAGAAATCAATATTCTCAAGTCAAAACTGTCGAAAAAAATGAGCTAAAAGCAGGTGATTTGGTATTCTTCAAAATTAGAAGTAAAAGTATTACCCATGTAGGTGTTTATATCGGCGATAATAAGTTTGCACATGCCTCGTCCAGTAAAGGAGTTATGATTAGCAATTTAGATGAGCCATACTGGCGACGTTATTATTACAATGGTGGTCGTTTACCAGAAGATAATAGATCGCTTACAGCAGAAATATTAAAAGCGGAAAAAGATAATAAATTGAATTAATAAGATTGATTCAGTCTCGAAAAGTCCAAAGCGTTTAACTCGTTTTGGACTTTTTTTATACAATATAATATCCTATTTTTACCCCATAATCATTGGAATACTATTATGTCTTCAAAGAAAACGCTCATCTTAAATAAAGAACAAATAAAACAAAAATCTATTCGGATTGCCTATCAAATTTTGGAAGACAATTTTGAAGATGAAACACTTGTATTGGTAGGAATTGCTGACCGGGGTTATGTATTTGCACAACGCCTTCAGGCGATTTTACAGGAGATTTCAACGAAGGAAATCCTGCTGATTAAAGTTACTATGAAGAAAACGAGTAGATCGTTGAGTGCAAGCACAGACATACCTGTTGATATTGCAAAAGATAAGACCATCATCTTAGTCGATGATGTACTGAATAGTGGTAGAGCCTTAGCCTATGGACTAGGTGTATTCTTAAACGTTCCATTGAAGAAAATGAGAACGGCTGTATTAATTGATAGAAGCCACCATAAGTTCCCTATATTTAGTGACTACTATGGTACGAAGCTTTCAACGATATTAAGAGAACATGTTACCGTTACTCTTGAAGAATTTGACAAAGAAGAAGATGCAGCATGGTTAATTTAAACCATGCTGTTATTTTTTTGAGACTTTCAATTTCATCCCCGGTTTTATCCGGCTTCCATTTAAATCATTTTCACTTTTAAGTCGACCGACTAATGTGCCATTTTTATCTGCGATCTCAGATAATGTATCACCTTTCTTAACGACATAGTAAGCTGTACGCGTGGCGCTAGCGGCACGTTGTTGGTTTTTCTTTGAAGACCTTTCTGTGTTACGAGCTAATTTCGCATTGACGAAATCATCCTCCTTTTTTATCAGTAAGTTTTGTCCAGGGACAATCTGATTTCCACGCAGGTTATTCCAAGATTTTATATCCTGTACGGTTACTTCAAACTTGTCAGCAATGGAAGCGAATGTCTCACCAACTTTCACTTTATATTTCCCATTCTGTAAAGGCTCGCTTGGATTTTCTGTCTGACTAGGATTTACCGAAGATATTGGCGTATTGAGCGCTGCATACAATTCCTCTGCGGCAATCTTTTTATCCAATACAGGTAAAACTAATCGCAATGGGGACTCTTCAGTGCCATTTAACACGTTTCTTTTAAAACTAGGATTCAATGCACGTAATGTCTCTTTTGACACCTGTAAAGCATCCGCTATTTGGTTCAATGAAATACGCTTATTGATATCCAATGCTTGAGTTCTCAGTGAAAGTTCGGTATCCGCAGCATTGATATCATTTTCGTCTGCGTATTTCATCGCATAGGTCATTGCGATGAACTTAGGGATATAGTTTTGGGTCTGTTGCGTTAGATATGGAGCGATATCCCAAAAAGTAGCATTCTCCTTTCCCGAACGTTGGATCGCACGGCTAACCGCTCCTTTACCGCCATTATAGGATGCTATCGCTAACAACCAATCGCCATATTCATCATAAGCTTCTTTTAGGATTTTTGCAATAGCATAGCTCGAAGCGATCGGATCCATACGTTGGTCGGTATAACTGTCCACCGTAAGATGATAAGTTTTGGCTTCATAATACATCAATTGCCATAATCCTGTTGCTCCGGCACTAGAGATATCACGTGGATTTAATGATGATTCGACTACACTTAGATATTTGAGTTCCCGCGGCACTCCTACTTCATCCATGATTTTATCAAACAATGGGAAATAGTATTGTCCTAGTCCCATCATCCTACACATATAGGGATTATAATTATCCGACGTGTATTTGGCAATCAGATCTTTCACTCGTGGTGAGTAGTCTAATGGAACCTCACGTTCTATTGCCTTTAATTTCCGTACAAGCTGTATATCTTCATCTGTAATTTCAGCATCATGCTGTCGGTTACTTCCGGAAGATTTTATACTGTCCAGGTACTGGTAAATCTCTTGTTTTTCTTTTTCGATGCTTTTTTGAAAGAAGGTATGGGCAGCTTCTTTCATACCTTCTACAGCGCTTTCTTGGGCCATGAGTGGTAGTACATAGCATACCCCTCCTAGTATTGAAATTAACGTCTGTTTTCCGATCATAAATTTACTGTTAAATCCGAGTTTGATTCATCTGCTGAAAAATCAACAATAATCTAAACGATTAGAAATGGATTTTAGTATAAAATGGTTTTCGTCCTATTTCGCTATAGGTCGCGTATAAAACAAAATACGATTTTGTTCATCACAAAATCGTATCCATGCTATATGGGATCAAAACCTCCCTTATTTGTTATCTTCTACTTCAGATTTTTTTTCAGGTGAAGACTCATCTTTTTGGCCTTCTTTAAATTCCTTTACTCCTTTACCCAATCCGCGCATCAATTCAGGAATCTTCTTGCCACCAAATAATAGTAACAATATTACTACAATGACAATTAACTCTTGCCCCCCGATTCCCATGATTAATAATGATGTTGACATAACTATAATTTCTTGTTTTTCAATTCTTTTAAACTAAAACTTCTCTCTCTATTTACAAATGTAATGATAATTATTAAATATAGTAATTATTTCTTATCTCGCCAACCATGACATCGGATTCAGTGGTGTTGTTCCTTGTAGTACAGAAAATTCTACCATCGGAACTCCCGTATCGGAATCTACATCGGCCGTCCCTATCGTCTGTCCCGTACTTACTTTTTGTCCTTTTGAAACACTTACACCAGCCAAATTCATATAAACAGTAAAGTATTCACCATGTTTAATCATGACAATACGCTGCCCCATCATCGATACTATACTCAAAACTTCTCCATTAAATACTGCTTTCACGGCCGAACCGCTTGATGTTTGTATTTTGACAGTTTCATGATCCCAATTGACATTTCTACCGACACTTTCTGAACCAAACTCTTGCATAATCTTCGCATTAGAAACAGGCCAAGGCAAACTACCTCGGTTCGATCTGAAGTCATTTGAAAGTTTGACTGCTTCCGGAGTACTACGTAAGACTTCAGAATCTGATTTTCGCGCAGTATTACTGCCTTTCGAACTTGTATTATTTTTACCCTTTGTAGTTGATGTGGACTCATTCGCTTTGCGATTCCGTTCAGCAGCAGCTTCCGCAGCACGACGCGCCGCCTCAGCTCGTCGACGTTCAGCCTCAATTTCTCTTCTAATGATCTCCTTGATGGCCGCATTAATACGACGCTCCTCTTTTTGCTTTTGGGTAATATCTTTCTTCACGCCGCGCTCTGTAACAATCAATTCACTCAATTGTCCAGAATAAACAGATCGCTGTTGAGATATGGTTTTTTTCTCATTTTCCTGCTCTTTCATCAAGGCAACCTGTTTGTTTCGGTCCGCCTGCAATTGAGCAATTTTTTGTTCAATCTGTTTCTTGGTATTTTCGATATCGGCAGCTTTCAGCTTTCTAGAATCGTTAAACTGTTGTAAGTACTTAACCCGTCGGAACCCCTGATTAAAATCCTTGGATGCAAAAATAAACATCAATTTATTATAGGCATTCCGGTTTCTGAACGCAAACATCACCATCTTCTCATAGTCACGTTTCATCTTCTCCAATTCGGCCTTTAACTTATTTACGGCAGCGGTATTGGCATTGATATGTTTGTTAATTACAGCTACTTCCGAAGTAATGGTATTTATCTTCTGCTCGCGCAAATTAATCTGCTTACTCAATGCTGTCACTTGTTGTTGAGTAAGTGATTTTTCCTTTGCAATCTCTTTGACCGTATTCTGTAATTCAGCAATTTCACGATTGAGTTTCTCACGCTGTTTTTCAAGTTCAGCCCTAGTCTGCGCCGATGAAATCCCAATCATGAATAGGAAAGCAGCTATACCAAGTATTGTCTTTTTAAAGTTCATTTACAGTACTATTTTTTTGTGTTTGCCATCTTTCTATCCTATTAATTCACCCCATACTTTAGCAAACTAATTGCGAAAGTAATAAATCTAAAGGAAATAGACAGCTTCTCATCGGATTACTTTGTAACGTGACGATACTGAAAAAGGCATTTCGACTGGTTCATTAAAAGTCACTTTGTTAAAATTTATCTCTGTTTTTATCTCTTGACGACCATCAGAAATGATCATTTTTAAAAGCATCGGAAATTCTTGTCCAGAGGCCATGGCATATTCACCGTAATTGGCCTCCAGCAATTGTTTTTTTGAAAGTTGCGCTAATCTAAACTGATAAGGCCTATTGTTATTATTTAACTTATATAAAAAATCTAGTTCATTCAGTTTGCCATCCAACTGGACAGACATCGAGTCCTGTTTAAAATTAACCTGATCAATATCGGACAATAGATTCACCGAAAGATTGGCTAGCAACAAATCCTGTAGATTTCCGAAAGTTAAATCCGGACTGGCAAAACGATATAGGTAGTCAAATGGCTTAACCATATATTCGCTCTGAAACTTATTTAAGATTTGTACACTGTCTGGAGTGATCAATACCCGGGCAACCTCTATACCCAGTGTAGCAGAAATGGAAATCCAGATCCTTTTATCTTTCTCTATTCGAATAGTAGAAGTGACATCATAATTGTCCTTCCCAAGATCGAGACGCATCTTCGCTTTTCCAGAAAAAGTAGAATAATTCAAATTGGTCAAAAAAAGAGCACGTAAGCTATTCTTTTTCGCCTCCCTTGTATTATCTTTTATGGTCAACTCGTTTTCAGCTTTAAGGTCAGCACCTTTTAGTAGTTTCTTCTTAGAACTACAAGAAGAAAGCAGCAACACAACAGCACTAACCCAAACAATTTTATTCCACATAGCTCTTAGTCTCAATCTTCTTTTTCAATTTCAGCTTACCCTCCTCCGTATCAGCTCCCTTTTCTAAAGCGAGGTTCCACTGCTTAACGGCATCCGTTGTTTTCCCTAACTTAATCAAAATGTCGCCATAATGTTCCAGTAATACCGCCGTTTGCGGATTTGTATTTTTTAACGCTTTTTGAATCCATACTAGTGCGTCATCATATTTTCCATTTGCAAAAAGTACCCAAGCATAGGTATCTTCAAAAGTTCCATTATTGGGCTGCAATTTCGTCGCCATTGCGGCATACTTTATAGCTTCATCAAGTCGTTCTTTTCTTAACGACAAATAGTATGCTAAATTGTTCATCGCCGTCACATTTGTACTATCCAATCGAATAGCTTCGATATAAGCCGCGTCAGAGGCTTTATACATCTGAAGTGAATTATAAATATCACCTAATCCCCCATAAATATTTGCTTGTAGAAAAGGCGATTCATCCTGTGCATTATTAAGTGCAGCCTCCATAAACTTTCGGCTATTTTCCATGTCTTTTTTCATCAAATAGGCCATACTCGTAAAATAGAGTATGGTCGCATTATTGGACACATAGTGCAGCGCTTCCCCACCATGTGCAATGGCTTGATCAAATTCACCTTTGTCCATATCCAAACTCATCAGCATCCGCCAAGCATCGATCTGGTAGGGGTTCATACTCACGGCTACCGCTAGTGAACTTTGAGCAGCGGACTTATCGTCTCTCAACCATAACACTTGTCCCCTTGCCATATGGCTTTCGGCAATACGTGGATGAACTTCAACCAAGATATTCACCAATTCCAAAAGTTGGTCTTTTGTATAGGGACCTTTCGGATTCAACAAGGTCATTATAATCCGATTCTTATCTGCAAAATCAACTTTCTTAGATTGAAATCCTTGCTTAAGTGCATCAAAAGATAATTTCAGCTTTTTATCAAATCGATAGAGATCAGCCAAATCGAAATAAAGAAAATCCTCTTTTGTGGTCTGAATTCCTTTATTAATGTAGTCCAATGCAAGCTTCGAATTTTTGGAAAGATTATAGGCTTGCGCTAATTGTCCATACACTTGAGCCAGCGAAGTCCCTTTGTCTGCCCAGGGCTTCAAAAGATCAATGACAGCTTTATAATTACCGGCATCATTTAACAACACACTGCCAACCATGTCCAATGTATCAGAAGCGACAGCGATCTCTTTGGTTTTATAGAAATACTCCAAAGCCACATCCTTGTACCCACCATTGAAAAGGAGCATGATACGCTCCCGTTTTAGTGAGGCAGTATTATTGTCATCTCGATCTATCAACTTATCGAGATAGATTAAAGCACTATCCGCGTCGTTTTTACTTTTAAATGCATCTACAGCAAAACTTAGATATTCCGGCTTCGACTGAATATTCAGCGCTTCTTTTATAGCTTCGATCGCTCTATCTTGATTTCTCATCTGCGCAAGAAGAATTGCCTTTGTAAAATAGATATCATCGGCTTGTGGGTAATCTGCGATTATAGCATCCAAAGAATCCATCCCGGGGCCAATTTTTCCTTGCTTCAATATTTCCTGCACGTTTTTGAGTCGTGCATCGTAAGGTTTAGGCTTATTATCCGGAGATTGTGCCTTTAATGAGCCCAGTGCTACTAGGAGTAAACCAATAAAACTTAAAAAAAATCGCTTATCTAAAAAATTCAATCTCATCTACTTCCGCTATAATAATTTAAAAATTCTTCCTGCAATATACTAACTAATGTAACAATATTCATTCGAGGAAGTTGTAAAAATATTGAGATTAGTGGGGCTCGCTTGAAATTCAACTCGTTTTCAACAAAATAAGCAAAATAGATTTTAAAATATAGAATAATAGATGTACCTTTGCAGACCCTTGAGATAAGGGGAAGAAAAATTTTTTAATAAATTATTTAAACAAAAGCAAGTGAATACGTTAAGTTACAAAACTGTCTCTGCCAACAAGAACACCGTTAACAAAGAGTGGATCGTTGTTGACGCTGAAGGAGAGATTTTGGGGCGTTTGGCGAGCAACATCGCGAAAGTAATTCGTGGTAAGCATAAGCCTACATTCACCCCACACGTAGACTGTGGAGATAACGTGATTGTTATCAATGCAGACAAAATTAAATTGACAGGAAACAAATTAGGCGACAAAGTTTACGTACGCTACACTGGATACCCAGGTGGTCAACGTTTCGTTTCTCCTAAAGAGTTAATGGCTAAATTTCCTGAACGCATTATTGAAAAAGCTGTTCGTGGTATGCTTCCTAAAAACCGTTTAGGTCGTCAATTGTTTAAAAACCTTTACGTTTATGCTGGTACTGAGCACAAGCATGAAGCACAAAATCCAAAACCAGTTAAATTTTAAGGAGAATCGTCATGTCAACAACTAACACTTCAGGAAGAAGAAAAACTGCTGTTGCCCGCATTTACTTAACTGCTGGTAGCGGAAACATTATCATAAACGGTAAAGACTACAAAGAGTATTTCCCAACATTACCTTTGCAATACATCGCTACACAGTCATTGAACGTAGCTGGTGAATTAGCAAACTTTGATGTAAAAGTAAACGTTAACGGAGGTGGTGTTAAAGGTCAAGCAGAAGCTGTTCGCTTAGCGATCGCAAAAGCTTTGGTTGAGCTTAACCCAGAAGTTAAACCTGCATTACGCGCTAAAGGTTTAGTAACACGTGATGACCGCATGGTTGAACGTAAGAAACCAGGACGTCGTAAAGCTCGTAGAAGATTCCAATTCAGTAAACGTTAATCAAAGGAGGATCAAAAAATGGCAAGAACTACTTATCAAGATTTATTGGATGCAGGTGTGCACTTTGGTCACCTTACACGTAAATGGGATCCGAAAATGGCTAAGTACATTTTCATGGAACGCAACGGTATCCACATCATTGACTTGAACAAAACTCTTACGAAATTAGAAGAAGCTGCTTCAGCTATCAAACAAATCGTAAAATCAGGTCGCAAAGTTTTATTCGTCGCTACGAAAAAACAAGCAAAAGAGATCATCGCACAACAAGCAAAAGAGGTTAATATGCCTTTTGTAACTGAGCGTTGGTTAGGTGGTATGCTTACAAACTTCGCTACAGTTCGTAAGTCTATCAAAAAAATGTCTAACATTGACAAAATGCAAAAAGATGGTACATATGATGTATTGTCTAAAAAAGAGAAGTTGATGATTCAACGTGAGCGTATCAAATTAGAAAACCTTTTAGGAGGTATCGCTGATTTGAACCGTTTACCAGCTGCTTTATTCATCATCGATGTGAAAAAAGAACACATCGCTGTTTCTGAAGCAATGAAATTGAACATCCCTACTTTTGCAATGGTAGATACAAACTCTGATCCTTCAAACATTGATTTCCCAATCCCAGCAAATGATGACGCTAGTAAATCTATTAGTTTAATCGCCGGTATCATTGGTCAAGCAATCCAAGAAGGTTTGGACGAGCGCAAACGCGACAAAGAAGAAGAAGCTGAAAAAGATGCTGCTGCTGCTAAAGCAAAAGTTGATAATAGTGATGCTTCAGAAGCTAAACGTCCTCGCAAAGCGAAAGACGGAGAATAATATTTTTATTCCAAACCGGATGGCGTAGCGTTAGTTTCTGGAAAAGTTTACTTTTCTTGAACTAGCCTCTCTGTCCGGTTTTTTGGTTTAACAATACTCGTTTATCAAGAAATGTTAAACTTCATATTAGCTTAACATGTTTTAAGTTAATATTGTACAAATTTCAGTCGTAAATAATAATAAAAAGAAATAAACATGTCAGTACAAATTTCTGCATCAGATGTGAACAAATTGCGTCAACAAACTGGCGCTGGTATGATGGATTGTAAAAAAGCTTTAGTTGAGTCTAATGGTGACTTTGAAGCTGCTGTAGATTACTTGCGTAAAAAAGGCGCTAAAGTAGCTGCTAGCCGTCAAGATCGCGACTCTAACGAAGGTGTTATCATCGCTAAAGCTACTGCTGATGGTAAATCAGGTATCGTAGTTGAAGTTAATTGTGAAACTGACTTCGTAGCTAAAAACGCAGACTTCGTTGCTTTCGCTGAAAAAATTGCAGACGTTGCATTAAACAGTAAACCTGCTTCTTTGGAAGAATTAAAAGGTTTGGAACTTGATGGCAAAAACATCGCTGATTTATTAATCGAGCAAACTGGTGTAATTGGCGAGAAAATTGACGTTTCTAAATACGAAACTATCACTGCTGAAAAGGTTATCGCTTATATTCACGGTAACTACCGTTTAGGTGTATTAGTAGGTCTTTCTGCTGATGCTGCTGGTGCTGAAGAAGCAGGTAAAGATGTAGCAATGCAAATTGCCGCAATGAACCCTATCGCAATTGACAAAGATGGTGTTGATCAAAACACAATCGAGCGTGAAATCGCTATTGCTAAAGAGCAAATCATTGCTGAAGGTAAACCTGCTGAAATGGCTGAGAAAATCGCTCAAGGTAAATTGAATAAATTCTTCAAAGACACAACTTTGTTAAACCAAGAATTCGTAAAAGATTCTTCTAAAAACATCGCTCAATTCTTAGATTCAGTTTCCAAAGGATTAACTGTAACTGCTTTCAAACGCGTACAATTGGGCGCATAAGCATAATTCATTCCATTACCAGAATTGGAAATTTTTAAAACAGGAGCTATTCTTCGAATGGCTCCTGTTTTTGTTTACATCTCTTCCTTCATTTATTCCCGAACTATTTTTCACCGCTGGCCTTGGCTTTTATTTTATCCCAAATTTGTGTAACTTAAGGATACATAAAAACTGGACAGCATATGGGTATGTTAAAGGAAAACGCGTTAAAAGGAAAACGAATTTTGATTACGGGTGGTGGTACAGGCCTCGGAAAAGCCATGACAGATTACTTTCTCGAGCTTGGCGCCTCTTGCCTGATCACGAGCCGTAAAGATGATGTTATACAGCATACAGCGAACGAATTGTCGGAAAAATATCAGGCGAAATGTCTTGCAGTAGCTGGAGATGTCCGAAATTATGAGGATGTCGAGCGCGTCGTTTCCTGTGGATATGAACATTTTGGCGGGATAGATATACTCATAAACAATGCTGCCGGAAATTTTATCTCCCCTACCGAACGTTTAAGCCACCGCGCCTTCGAATCTGTTATTGGTATCGTTCTCCAAGGTAGTATAAACTATACCCTAGCACTGGGCAAGCGTTGGATTGAGGCCAACGAACATAATAAAGCTATACTAAGTATCGTCACAACCTATGCTTGGACGGGTTCTGGCTACGTTGTTCCTTCTGCAACAGCTAAAGCCGGAGTTCTTGCATTAACTCGATCGTTAGCCGTTGAATGGGGAAAAAAAGGGATAAGACTCAATGCTATAGCTCCGGGTCCATTCCAAACTTCAGGTGCCATGGAACGGCTACTTCCAGGTGAATTAGGCGAACTTCTCTCGCCTGCCAAACGTATCCCCTTGGGCCGCTTGGGCAAACTGGAGGAATTGGCCAACCTCGCGGCCTATCTGGTATCCGATTACGCCAGTTATATCAACGGTGATGTTATCACGATAGATGGCGGCGAGTGGCTTAAGGGAGCAGGTGAGTTCAATGGATTGGATATTATTCCTGAAGATCAATGGGATGCTATTGAACAGATGACCAGAAATGCAAAAAGTACCTGATAATCGTTTAAAATAACGAATGATTTATTTTATGGTGAATACGCAACTGTATTACATGCCGGTTTAAAAGAGGAAATAGCAAGGTCTTTAATCCATTTTTCTTAGGTTTGTAGCGATTATTCCAATAGACTCTGTACATATGATGAATTTATCTTTCGAATCTCAAAAAATCAAGCATAAAGAAAAATTAGAACTCAATAAAACGGGTTTTGATTTTGCGTTAGTTTATATAGCCGAAGGCACACTCGTATCGAAAGGGAATAATTTAAAATTTTCCAAAGAGAATTTACTTTTTTTGAATAAAGATTTCGAAACACTTGAGACAAAAAAAGATACAACTGCATTTGTACTCTATTTCTCCAACTCCTACTTTAAAGATCTGCACTTTATACAACAAAATTTTAGACTTACTCACAACCCGGTTGATATCTTTAACTCGAAGACATTGTTAAATAAGAGCCTATCCCTTAAAAAGGAAAATAAAAAACTGATCGAGCGGGTAATTTCGCTAATTCAACAATATGAGAGTGAAGATGAAGCGGCATCAATTTTTATATTCCACCAGACAATGTCCCTTTTCGCTTTAGTAGAAAATATATTGACAGATCTGGAGCTACCTATTAACGAGTCTTATGAATTGTCTCAAGAGATCGAGCAATACATACAGCAAAATATCTATTTCCCGGATAAATTACAAATCAAGTCGATTGCAGATCAGTTCCAAATTTCAGCAAATTATTTTGGGGCCTTTTTTAAAAAAAGATATTCAAAAAGCTACAAAGTGTATATAGACGATATTCGTATTAAACTAATTGAGGAGCGACTAGCATCCAATAGATACACGATGAAACAAATTGTAGAAGAACTCGGATTTAATGATGAAAGTCACCTAACCAATTTCTATAAGAAGAAAAGAAATATTACACCCAGCTCTTATAAAAGAGCTAAAAATAGTGCTTAATTGTCGAGTTGGATTACACCATTAAGATCGTGATTTAAAGAGCGTTGAATGGCTTCATCCAAAATAAGAATCTTCTTTCCTTGAAAGGTCGCTGCATCATGACTGTCAAAATTTGAGCTACTGGAATTAAAAGATTCCAATTTCATTGGGAAATAAATTGGGTTCTCATCTTCAGCCCGACCAATGGTCAATAAAATATTGTAGCCTTGTAGGCGTAAACTCTGTAAAGTCTGATAATTTAAACGCTTGAAGATCATAATTCCTATTTTAAAATAAAACAAACATATAATTATATTGTTTTACTGCTTTAACCATTTTTTGGATTTTATCTTTCCAAAAGAATCTTCACATTCCTGACCTCCTAGTGGCACTGGAACATTCGCTTTCACAGATAAATCAAAAACTTTTTTTTACGGGAACTGTTTTACAGATAAATAAAAATTAGCAGGATTATGTCGAAAAAAGAAAGTAAAAATGGGAAAGTCGAAGAAGACTATCCAGATAAAGAGCAGGACCTTGCTTTTAATGAAGAACTTGACAGTTATGAAATGGATGTCGATGACAACGATCCAGACTACGATCACCCGGCTGACTACGATACAGTAGCTGAAGGTGCAATTGATGATGATTCAACATACGATGACTCTAATCCTTTTGTCGGAGATGAGTATGCAACACAAGATGAACTCAAAGAGGAAGATCTAGATAATGCTAACATGCGAATCGAGACTTTTGATCATGAACGTTTATCCCCTTTGGACAAGAAATTAGCCGAGAACGAAGAAGATTTGAGAGATGATCTCGATGAAGAGGGATATCCTAAAAACGATAGGTAGTTTTTCCGAAAATAACATAATTTTTGAAGGGACCGGAAGGTCCCTTTTCCATTGATTAAAATAAAGACTTTCTTCTCAAAATTAGGTATCATATACTTTTCAATTGGAAACTATAACTCCAATTTTTTATGTAAGTTTACTTTGAAGATTATAATGATATGGAAAGTATATTACCTCTCATCCGGATTGTTGACCTAAAAAAGTCATACGGAGAAAAAGAAATATTGAAAGGAATCAACCTCGACATATTCCCAGGTCAAGTTATCGGATATATTGGCCCAAATGGTGCCGGCAAATCCACAACTGTTAAAATATTAACAGGACTTATCGAGGACTTCACAGGCACTGTAGAAATTAATGGCATCAATATTCAAAAAGATCCACTTGCAGTAAAAGCATTATTGGGATATGTTCCCGAAAACGCAGAATTATATGATGTACTGACTCCCATGGAATACCTGGATTTTGTAGGTAAACTCTATGGAATGGAAGATAAGGTCATTCAGGAACGTTCCTTAAAACTGTTAGCGGCGTTTGGCCTTGAATCTAATGTAAATAATAGGATGGATACCTTCTCCAAAGGAATGCGTCAAAAAGTACTTTTAATTTCAGGAATTATTCATAACCCACAAATTATCGTGCTGGATGAACCATTATCTGGACTCGATGCTAATGCTGTTATCTTTGTTAAAGAACTTATCTCATTACTTGCAAAAGAAGGGAAAACAATTTTCTATTGTTCACATATGATGGACGTTGTTGAAAAAGTATCTGATCGGATCTTACTGATAAACCAGGGGAGCATCATTGCGGATGGTACGATTGAGGAACTAAAAACAGATCCTAACGAATCATTGGAGCATATATTTGCTAAATTAACCAATACGGGCAGCAGCGCATTGGACGCTTCCAATATCATTACAGCAATTCAATAACATGGAAAAATTTATCTTAAAATTTATCCTTCTTTTTCGTGGGGTTTGGAAAGGCTTAGGTATCAATTATGAACAGTTTAAAATCATCTTAGAAACCAAAATAATCCTAGATAATCGAAAGCCTATTAGCTTTCGCAAACGTAGCTCGGGAAAATCATCTTCGTCGTCATCGATTTTACAATTCTTATTGTATCTCATCTTTGGCCTGATATTCATGGTCATTATTTTGTCGATTCCAGATAGGTACTTAGCCATTTCGATCATGCTACTCAGTTTCATTAGCATGTTAAGTATTACACTGGTGTCCGATTTTTCGCCCATACTATTAGATACTCGGGATCAGTATATCATTATGCCCAGACCAGTTAATGATAAGACTTTAGCTATTTCCCGAATAACTTTTATTGCAATCAAGCTTTTTAATCAAGTAATTGCGTTAACCTTACCTGTGCTTATTTATGTATCTTTCAATTGGGATATCGTCTCCGTCCTTCTTCTATGTCTGCAGCTTATACTAAGCACATTGATCGCGCTGATATTTGTCAACGGATTTTATCTGATTAGCATCAAATATCTCCCCATACAAAAGTTTAAAGATGTAATTACTTATATACAGATCGGTCTCTCGCTAGTTCTTTTCCTATCCTATTATGTTGGCCCTAATTTGATTCAATCTATTGTAGAATCTCATTTAACGATGGAACAGCTCAGATTTCTTTGGATATTCCCAAGTACCTGGATTGCATCATTTCAACCATTACTCTTTGGCAGCCACAGTGTACATATGGTCGTCTTATCAACATTAGGAATACTAACTCCTCTTGCTGGTATTTACGCTTGTACTAAGCTATTTTCACGTGGATTTAATGCGAAAATAGCTGCACTTGCAACCGCCGATAGCCTTCCTGATGAAGCTTCACAATTAACTCGAAATAATCCATCCCAATTACCTTTATATAAAAGAATTTCCTCGAAGGTTTGCTCATCCCCGGTTGAAGAGGCAGGATTTAGCATTGTATGGCTGATAAGTTCTAAAACGAGAGAATTTAAGCAACAGCTATACCCTTCGTTGGCTTATCTACCTATTTATTTCGTTTTTTTATTTCTACGTACAGGAGATGATCTCCCAATAGCTGGCAAAATAGCGAAGCTTCGTGATTCAGGCTTGTATATAATTATGTTTTATCTTTCGTTATTAACCATACTAACCGTTTTCCAGCTTATTACGCAAAGTAATAAATATAAAGCGGCCTGGGTCTACCATGTGACTCCCATACAAAAACCAGGACAACTGATGACTGGAGTTCTTAAAGCATGTCTTATCAAATATGTTTTACCGTTCAACATTCTGTTTCTTTCTATCTGTGTACCACTATTTGGTCTCAGTTCTATTAATGATCTGCTATTATCTTCCGCTATTGGCGGTATCGAAAGTATTCTGATTATGCTTTTTATTGTCAAAAGCTATCCGTTTTCGAAGGCTAGTCAATCCAATTCAAAAGCAATAACTAATCTACTGATATTAGGTCTATTGGGTATTTTGGGATACTTACATAAAACCATTTTCCACTATGAAACACTAATTTGGATCTTAGCTGGACTTGCATGGTTCATCTTCTTTTTAATGCTGAAGTACTTACAGCGAGAAGACTGGAAAGGCTTAGCTTACGACGACAATTGATTAAACAGATGAAAAAAAGCTCCATAATGGAGCTTTTTTTATCAAATTCTTCAAAATCTAAGCACAAAATATCTTCACGCTTTTCTTTATCCGGTTATCTTTTATTTATTCGTCCTTTAAACTGGCTAATACCATCCATCAAAACTTCTACGATTATTCTTCCTGATGGTAAATGACTCACATCATAATTCAGCACAGCCTGTTGAATGGATTTGTATTCGTGTTTTTGCCACAAAACGCCATCAACCATAAAAAGCACAGTCATCTCACTCGGTTCATTGGAGACTACGCTTAGTTGAGTCTTATCCACAACCGACCTTGGATAAAGCGAGAAGGCATATTGCGTTGAACTTAGACCCGTCTCAAATCCACGTTTAGCATGGAAACTAAACATTTCGCCATTTCCACAATCGCTTTCAAAAGCATGAATAAGGTTTCCTTTCAAATCGAAGATTCGTAAATGGCCATCACCATTTTCAGGTTGTGCCCAAAACTGCAGTCCGTTACCTGCGGTATCGGCCAAAGAGAGTGAGTGGTTTCCATCATTAAGGTGTAAAGTATCTCTATACATCGTTGCCGCAGCCAGTTGGGCGCCATTTTTGCGAAAGACCGTATCCTGCTTTGCATTAATTAGAAATATACGATTATCCGCCGGTTTATTATTGGTCATAAACTCCAAAACAAAATCAGTGGGAAATAGCTGCAGCGCGGTAAAGACGCTTTCCGCCTTATTGTCTATAGGCCACGCATCCGACTTGCCATTCGGTTTTAGAAGTGATACCGTAAATACATTCTCCTGATCTCTTTCTTGTATTTCTCCAGGCAGTATAACTTCTGCAACCTGATTAAAAGAAAGATTACCTTTCCAATGAAAAGTTCTGGCAGGGAATCCCTTCGTGCCATAAACAATTTCTAGGGTACGAATCGGCTCAGCACCTAAATTTCTGAAAGAGATCCTTGGGCCAACACTCGCCGGATTTAATCGAGAAAAACGCTGTTCATCACTTGGAACCATTATTGACTCAACGGCAACATCAACTTTTTGCTTAGGGGCAGAATATTGAAACAAGTAAGCGGATATATTTTCGACAGCCTGCACATTATCAGTCGCTGTATAATGTTCCATCTGTAAGGCAATTTGATGGGTACCAACTTTAGTAAATACATCAATAAAATCAGGCTGCTGTAAATCTCCAGGACACCAATATGCGCGGTCATGTACCCAGGTCCCGCCTTGTGGATAAAGTGGATTACCCCCACATTTCTTCCACATATCACGTTTGTCCACAGTCTTTCCATCGAAGGTTAGTTCGCGCCACCGGCTACAGAATTCGCTACAGCCACGTGGTTTATCCATACCATGCCCTGTATGCTGAATGCGTATTCGGCTCAATGCTGCTCCCGCACTCGAGGTATATGTTATTGGCAGTAGATTTTCTGCTATCTTTTCGTTGACATCCCCATATTTATAGGCTTTATTCCACAGCGTTGTTATTCCCAATGGGGTAACAACTGGTGGACCTGATAAAATTTCAAAATCTACGGTAAGTGCCCATCCCACAGTCTTGTCCTCAAAACCAGAATGAGTATAGACAATTTCCACGCTATCCCTTAAGAAAGGAGCAAAATCAGTTACATCGACCTGCCACTTCCAACTCCATCCCTTATTGTAAATACTACCATATGGCGTAAGCATTCTTCCTAATTCATAATTTAGTGCTGGTCCATTTTTCCCTCCTTTACGACGTAATACGATGTGATCCAAATAGTCCCAATGCGCCGTGCGCAAACTATCCGGGCTCCCCAGCGTAACAAACATAGTAACCTTTCGTATAGGATAATTTTCTTTTGGAAATACTCCCCAAGCCGGGTAAGAATTCTCGCCTTTCTGTGCATCACATAGAATGGTTTTCCGTTGATGTGTAACGACGTGGCTTTTTGTGCCTTGTTGTGCAAAAACATGATGGCAGATAAAAAAGCAAAATAGGGTTAGTATAGGTCTTATATTCATTATTTAAATATTATCCATAAAACAATACAAAGATAGATGTAATCTTGCCAGCAGCGAAAAAAAGGAAATGCGATAAAAAGGAAATACATGCAATCATAAAAAAAGCATCAATCTTGTTAAGATTGATGCTTTTAGTAGCGGGGAGCAGAATCGAACTGCCGACCTTTGGGTTATGAATCCAACGCTCTAACCATCTGAGCTACCCCGCCGTTTCGGTATGCAAATATACCACTTCGTATGTCAATTCAAAAGATTTTTTTATTTTTTTACTGATTCTGGCCTATTTAAAACTTGTATTAAACACAACAAACTCATTTTTAACTCAATAAATTTAGCATTGAAAAATAGAAAATGAACTTAAAAAAATTGACAGCCCAAAAAACAACATGTTTATTAAAAAACGGGAGCAACTTTTTACAAAAAAACTTGCAATAACAAAATAAATATGTATTATTACAAATAATAAGTTGATGCAATAAAAAGCAATTTTGGAAGAGATTTGTAGCGGGGAGCAGAATCGAACTGCCGACCTTTGGGTTATGAATCCAACGCTCTAACCATCTGAGCTACCCCGCCATTTTTGGGAATGCAAATATAGCTTATTTTTGATTTAAACAAACTAAAATTTAAAAAAACATTTTTATGGCAGATAAAATAAAATTCCAACTAGAATATATCATCAACTCTTCACCTAGAATTTTATTTCCGTATTTGCAAGAACCAAACGAATTGGCGCAATGGTTTGCAGATGATGTAAACTATAAAGACACCGTTTATACTTTCATTTGGGATGATGAACCTCACCGAGCAAAAATTGTAGCATCAAAAGAAAATAAATCTGTACGCTTTAAATGGCTAGATGATGATCCCTATTATTTCGATCTGGAGATCGATCAAGACGAGCTAACGAATGATGTTGCTCTTAAGATAACAGATTACGCTAAAGAAGAAGACCTTGAAAATAGAAAGTTAATTTGGAAAAATTCAATAGTCTATCTTCAAAGTGTTATAGGTGCATAAAAAAGCCTATCTTTGCAATATATTTCCACTAGGGGCTCCAGCAGGAGCTTCTTAGTTGGGAGATGCCTTAATGTAAAGGCATCAATTTGCTTTGCGTCACGGATGAAAAAGGTTCATTTACTTATTCTTCAAGCTTTCATAAAACCATTTATTGTCACATTCTTTATTGTGATGTTTGTCTTATTGATGCTTTTCCTATTCAAGTACATTGATGATTTGATTGGAAAAGGATTTGAATGGTATACCATCATGGAGCTAATTGGATATCAATGCGTTGTTCAAATCCAAATGGCAATGCCTTTATCCATGCTCCTTTCCTCCATTATGACTTTCGGAAATCTGGGTGAAAGCTATGAATTAGTTGCAATCAAGGCTGCAGGCGTATCTTTACGTAAAGCAATGACCCCGCTATTTATACTCGTTGCAATTTTCGCAACAAGTTCTTTTCTGTTCTCCGATTATATTCTCCCCGTAGTGAACCTAAAAATGGGTACGCTACTTACTGATGTACGTAATAAAAAGGCAGATTTCCTCATCAAACCCGGAATCTTTAACAACACCATTCCAGGTTACTCAATCCGCGCTAGAGGAAAAAACAAAGCGGGAACAATTCTCTATGACTTGATGATCTATGATCATCGTGGCGGTAATACAGCCAATAATGTACTTATGGCCAAAGAAGGGTATATCTATAACTCTCCTGACAACAATTATATGATCCTTAAACTTAAGGATGGTATCCGCTACGAGGAAGCACGGACTAAAAACTCCAAGACCTACGATCCACGCCAGCAATTTACGCGGTTTAAGTTTAAGGAAACAGAGCAAAAGTTTGATATGGGAAGTTTTCAACAGGGTAAAACTGACGAAAACCTCTTCAAGAGCCACCATGCCATGTTAAACCTGAAACAGTTAGACATGTACATCGATTCCAATCATATCAAAATAGACAGCATGGGAAAGGCAATCGTCCGTACATTAGACACCCGATATAATATCTATTCGAAATATTTTAGTGTGAATCAACCCGGACAGCCAAAGGTCAAAGAGGCTAAGATCAAACCTTTTAAAAATTTGCTTACCGATCTCGTTCCACAAGAACAACGAGCACAAATCACTATGAATGCGCTGAACCAATTGAATTATTTAAAGGAAGATCTAAACGGCCGTACACTTGAATTTAAAGATTACAAATCGAAAGATATCCGTTATCGTATTGAATGGCATCGCAAGTTTACCCTAGCTGTCTCCTGTCTCTTACTATTTGCAATTGGAGCTCCACTAGGAGCCATTATCAGAAAAGGTGGACTTGGTCTTCCTGTGGTGATGGCCATCATTTTCTTTCTGATCTATCACATTATCTCTACAGTAGCAGAAAAAACAGCTAAAGATGGTGCCATATCATCAGCCGTTGGCATGTGGATGGCCATTATTGTCTTAACACCATTGGCCGCTTTTCTAACATACAAGTCAACGACAGATTCCGCGTTATTTGATATTGATCAATATAAATTAAAAGTAGAAGCCGCTTGGAAATGGATTAAGGAAAAGCTTGCAAAAAAGAATAAATTGAAAGAATCACATTAGATTGTGACAACGCTATTATAAATAAATTTAGATTCTACACTAACTTTGTACCAATTACAATATATCACAATAAATGGATTTCAAATTAAACACGATCGAAGAAGCGATCGCTGATATACAAGCAGGAAAAGTAGTAATCGTCGTGGATGACGAAGATCGCGAAAATGAAGGAGACTTTGTCACAGCTGCCCGCAATGCAACTCCCGAAATCATCAACTTTATGGCGACTCATGGTCGTGGACTAGTGTGTGCCCCAATTACAAAAGAAAGAGCAGATGCATTACATCTGGATCTAATGGTGGGACAGAATACAGCAGTATATGAAACAAACTTTACAGTTTCCATTGACTTACAGGGATACGGTTGTACAACCGGAATTTCTGCGTCAGACCGCTCGAAAACAATTAAAGCAATGATTGATCCTAATATTCATTATGAAGAATTAGGTAGACCAGGACATATTTTCCCGCTAATAGCAAAAGATGGTGGCGTATTACGTCGCACAGGACACACTGAAGCTACCGTTGACCTGGCTCGATTAGCAGGATTTGAACCAGCAGGTGTATTGGTTGAGATTCTAAAAGAAGATGGTGAAATGGCCAGACTTCCAGAACTAATAGAGGTTGCTAAAAAATTTGATTTAAAGATCGTTAGTATTGAAGATCTAATTGAATACCGTCTTAAGCACGATTCTTTAATCAATGAAGAAGTCACTGTTAATATGCCAACGCAATTTGGTGATTTTAAGATGAAAGCCTTTACACAAAAAGACACTGGCGAACAACATTTAGCGCTTTACAAAGGCGAGTGGAATGAAGATGAGCCTATTTTGGTGCGGGTGCACAGCTCTTGTGTTACGGGTGATATTTTTGGTTCTTGCCGTTGTGACTGTGGTCCTCAATTGCACAAAGCAATGGAAATGATCCAGCAAGAGGGGAAAGGTGTTATTGTCTATATGAATCAAGAAGGTCGCGGTATTGGACTGATCAATAAGCTACATGCTTACAAGTTACAAGAAAATGGCTTGGACACGGTAGATGCCAATGTACAATTAGGATTTAAAGCAGATTTAAGAGACTATGGTGTCGGAGCACAGATTCTTCGAAATCTTGGTGTCACAAAAATGCGTCTTATGTCAAATAATCCGACAAAACGTGCTGGCCTAGTAGGTTATGGTCTTGAAATTATAGAAAATGTACCTATTGAAATAACTGCAAATCCCTTTAACGAAGAGTACTTAAAAACCAAAAGGGATCGTATGGGACATACAATCATGAAAAACCTATAAAAAGGAATTAAAAAAGGCGGTGTTTCCAATAGAAACACCGCCTTTTTTACATAGAGGACTAAACTCGGTTAATGATAAAATCTCTCCCTTTTATGATCTTGTTGTGGCAGTACTTTCAATAAATAGAAGTAACTTTATAATATGGAACAACAAGGGAGATATATCATCTTTTTCGATGGTGATTGCTTGATCTGTAATCGCTTTGTTCAACTATTATTAAGAATAGATCGCAGAAAGAAATTCTTATTTAGTTCTTTGCAGTCTGAATTTGCCCGGACCACACTAACAAATATTCCCAAAAATACTGACTCCATTGTTTTCCTATCTCCAACCGGTATCTATCTCAAAAGTGAAGCTGTTTTAAAGATTTGTAAGCAATTGGGCTTCCCATACATGACATGTTATTTACTGAAGATTTTACCACTCAAATGGAGAGATGCGCTCTATGATTATTTTGCTAAAAATCGCTATCGATGGTTTGGAAAAAATGAGTTTTGCACAATACCGTCAAAATCTGAGCGAGAGAGATTCATTTGAACAAACAACGATCATATTGAAGTGAAGTTTAGTTCAGAAATCTTCTAATTATACTTGTGACAATTAAATTTACATCGATGAAAAATACACTTTTAATTGACAGTGCCTATATCAATGGCAAATTTATCAAGTCAAAACACACCTTTGATGTGGTAAATCCTGCAACAGGGAAAGTTATTGCTTCGTTGCCAGATCTAAAAGTAGCTGACTGTACTAAAGCCATAATTGATGCTGACAAGGCGTGGAAAAGCTGGAAAAACACAACTGTACTGGAACGATGCAACACCGTCCGAAAGTGGTACGATCTTATTCAGCAATATAAAGACGATCTAGCGGAAATCATGACCTTAGAAAGTGGCAAACCCCTTAGCGAATCGAGGGTAGAGGTTGACTACGGTAGTTCCTTCGTAGAATGGTTTTCAGAAGAAGGAAAAAGGGCCTATGGTGAGACGATACCTTCTCAAAAAAAAGGAACTAGAATGCTTACAATTAGGCAAGGGGTCGGAGTTGTTGCTGCAATTACACCCTGGAATTTCCCCTTAGCGATGATCACCCGAAAGGTTGCTCCAGCTTTGGTAGCTGGTTGTACCATTGTGCTAAAACCGGCATCTCAAACACCATTTTCTGCTATAGCTTTGGCTAAACTGGCTGAAGATGCTGGGATTCCAAAAGGCGTTTTTAATGTGATTACTGGAAAAGATAGTGCTGGTATCGGCAAAGAACTCGCTACGAACAACCTCATACGAAAACTATCTTTCACAGGCTCAACCGAAGTCGGAAAAACACTCATAGAACAATCAGCCTCTAACATTAAAAAAGTGTCTATGGAGCTTGGTGGTAATGCTCCTTTTTTGGTTTTTAACGATGCGGATATTGATGCTGCAGTCGAAGGAGCTATTGCCGGAAAATTTAGAAACTCAGGGCAAACTTGCGTTTCCATCAATAGGTTTCTAATCCAAGAAGATGTCTATGATGAGTTTTCGATGAAACTTAGCCATGCTGTCAGTAAATTGAAAGTTGGCAATGGACTTGACAAAGGCGTCCAGGTAGGTCCATTAATCAATACAAAAGGGCTAGAAAAAGTGCAGCATCATGTGCAAGACGCGTTAAATCATGGTGCCGAATTGGCTACAGGAGGAAAGGTCATCAAAGACCTATTTTTCCAACCAACTGTCCTGACCAACGTCCCGAAAGAAGCACTTATATTCCGCGAGGAGACTTTTGGTCCTATTTGCGCTCTTTTCAGTTTCAAAACAGAAGATGATGGAATAGCAATGGCCAACGCTACTGAATTTGGCCTAGCCTCCTATTTCTATAGTACAAATATAAATCGCTGTTTTCGTGTTGCTGAACAGCTAGAAGCTGGCATGGTAGGTATTAACACAGGTCTTATTTCAAATGCAGCAGCTCCTTTTGGTGGAGTAAAACAATCTGGTGTAGGTCGTGAAGGTTCTAAACACGGTTTGGATGAATATATGGAATTAAAATATATCTGCTTCGGCGGTGAATAAAAAAGGAGCAAAATGCTCATTTTATTTTTTTAAAAAATCCACTAGCTTCTCCCGGGTTGAACTGAACGATAAGGCATCCCCTACTCTCTCATAATGCTGTTTATCCACACAGGTCGGATAAGCATATTTGGCAAAAGCCAGTTTATTATCATCTCGTATAAAAAGTTCCATTAAATCAACAATTTCAGTAACACTTAGGCGCATACTTTTTAATTCCCGAGCAGCTACAGCAAGCCTATCCTGATCGTTTTCCTTCTGATTCAATAGATCGTTCAATCGATTAGAATTCGTCTTTTTCATTACTCCGTTATCAGACTGATCATTATCTTCATTTTCAGCATATCCTCTTTGATTCGCTACAACGTCGCGATAAACCTTATCGTCTCCTGATTGCCTATATCGATCATTATTCCATCCTTTGTTATATCCTTCACGATTATTGTCTGGCAAATCGTCTCGATCTTCTGATTGTCTGTATCGATCATTACCTTGTTCATTGCGATATCCATCCCGGTTAGTATAAGGTAAATCCTCACGATAATTACCGTTGTTATACCGATCAACAGGATTCATGGACTCCAAGATAATCCCCCTATTTCCACGTCTGCTACTGACAGAAAATACAACATTCATATATTGTCCATTTCTATTGACAAGTTGCACGCCGCTACCGTTCAACGTTCGTTGCTGCCTATCAGCAAACACAATACGCAGATCATAACGACGACTCGTCAAATTGGGGACCCTGATATCCGTGGAAGCTCTATTGTTATACAAAACGTTGTTGATATAAAGAAAAAATGGAACATCAGTAGAATAGATATTTAATGCTCCTCCAAAAGGTCTGTATCGCTGCGCGAACCCAGCCTTTGCGACAATAAGCAACGAGACCGTCACCAAAATTTTCCTGTACATAATCCGATTCAATTTATAATCTTTCGACTACACAGCATAAAAAAGGATTAAGAAACCAGACGAATTTAACATTTTGTTATGCTTTCTTGTTCCGGTACTTCTTATAAAGTTTTACGGCCATCATTAAAGCGATGGATAAAATTAAGAGCCCCAAAACACCAAATATCCAATTCAGGGCTGACTTTAAGACAACAGTAAAAACAATCGCAAATAATAAAACTGTCGCGACCTCATTAAACAAACGGAGTTTTGTTGAGGTTAATTTGGATTCTTGACGGCTTAATTTGAACATAATCTTCTGGCAGGTAAAATGATAAATTATCATTCCCAGAACGAATGTCAGTTTTACATGCATCCACCCCATGGATAATAAGCCAGGAGAATACCATAACATAACTAGTGCAGAAAAGACTGTGATGTACATCGCAGGAGTAGTAATTACCCACCACAGTAATTTTTCCATCTTACTGAATTCTTTATGCAAAACATCAAATGCTTCCTGACTCTTGTCCTTAGCTTCTGTATGATATATAAAGAGTCGAGGCATATAGAACAGACCTGACATCCAACAAATCACAAAGATAATATGAACTGCTTTTGCATATAAATAGACCATAGGTACAAAAATAAGAAAAGTTAAGAGCAATCAATACGTCCAAACATCAATTGCACAAATCTTACATCCATTATACAAAAGAACACTATCAAAAACACGAGATTGTAGCATGTAACAACAAAAACGACCTGCCAGAGGCAAGTCGTTTTTGTTGTTGAAGTGGATAGCAAACTAATAGCTAAATTCCTTTACAACCTCAATGGCATATTTTACATTATCAAAAGGAATATCCGGCATAATACCATGACCCAAATTGAAAATAAAACCATTTTCACCTCTCATGCGCTCAAATAGTTCGATAATCTTCTTTTTGATAACAGGTTTATCTGCATACAAAACAAATGGATCCAAATTCCCTTGAACAGCAATACCCTGCGGCAGAGATTGTTTAATATTTTTTAAATCTGCATTCCAATCGATAGAAACAACATCAGGTTGCGCTTCGACCATCATTGGTGCAAAAACAGAAGATCCTTTGCAAAAGGAAATGACTGGAATATCCTTACGGTTCAACTTCGCAATAATCTGCTTATTATAATAATGCGAAAAATCACGATAATCATTCCAAGATAAGGCCAAGGCCCAGCTATCAAATAATTGAATTGCATTTACTCCGGCTGCAATCTGCATGTTAAGATATTCAACCGTTACATCTGCAATCTTTTGAAGGATCAGATGTGCTAACTCAGGCTGATTGTTCAACATCAACTTCGTTAACTTAAAATCTTTTGAAGATCCACCTTCAACCAAATAACTTAAAATTGTAAATGGTGCGCCCGCAAAACCAATCAAAGGGATGCGGCTGTCAAGACGTTGTTGAATGACCTTGATTGCATCAGCAACATACTGCAATTTATCCAAACAGTTGGTAGACAAAGCTTCAGCATCCTTTACAGAGCGAACAGGATTAGAAAAACGAGGACCGACACCTTGCTCAAAGGACAGATCCCCTCCCATAGCTTCAGCTGTAACTAAAATATCAGAAAATAAAATAGCGGCATCAATGCCTAGCAAATCTACTGGGAGCATAGTGACATCCGCAGCAATTTCTGGTGTTTTGCACATCTCCAAAAAGGAATATTTATTCTTGATATCCCAATATTCCTTCATAAAGCGTCCAGCTTGACGCATCATCCACACAGGAGGTCTTTCCGTTTGCTGCGAGAACGCAGCTCTAATCAATAAGTCGTTTTGTAAAGTAGTACTCACTATAAATGTTTTGAAATTTCGTTTTCTATTTTTGTAATAATGCTGTTCTGCCTAGCCGTCAGATGTAACTTATTGGCAACATCTGTATAAGCTCTAGCTCTTTCATAATCCAACTTTCGCAGCGCTATATTTGCTAGATTAATCATAACCATACCCTTTTCATTATCTTTTTTCCAAGGCAGACGCGAAGCTAGCTGAAAATGATATTCAGCCTCATCGACACGTTCCTCTTTAAGCGCAATGTTTCCCATCATAAATTCATAGAAATTGCGCCTGCCTTTACGAAGTGCATCCGGATTCTTTATCTCAGCAAGCAAGTTTTTTGCCTTTTCATAATCTTGTCTATGAAAAGCCTGCGTTGCCAAAAAAACGGACCCTTCTCTAAAATGACTCCAAATCAAGTAGCCTATTCCACCCGCTATCAGCACAGCAGTTTGATAATGCCCCTGGTATAAGCCATAGCCTAAAAATAATGCAGCAATAAAAATAACGGCTATTCTAGCCTTGATTGTCATCATCTCTTTCTACCTATGCGTTATTGTCGGTAAACTTATAACCAACACCTCTGATAGAATGGAAATAAATCGGATGCTTTTGATCTGGTTCGAAATATTTTCGGAAGGTTAAGATAAAATTGTCGATGGTACGCGTAGATGGATAAACATCGTAATTCCATACGGTCTCCAATATTTGTTCCCGTGATACTGCCTCATTACGTCGTTCAATCAACAGTTTCAACAGCATAGTCTCCTTCTTTGTCAAAGAAGTGATCGTGCCATCCGCATGATGTAGCTCATACGAATTAAAATAGATCGTTTTATCACCGATTTGATAAGAATTTAGTTCTTTCAAATCAACCGGTTTCATGCCACGACGCACCAAATTTCCAACGCGAAGGATCAATTCTTCTAAGTTGAAAGGTTTTACCAAATAATCATCCGCCCCTTTCTTAAGACCCGTAATTCGATCCTCACTGCTATTTTTCGCAGTTAAAAACATGATAGGAACTTCAGTGTTTTGCAGTCGAATAGTTTCAGCTACTTGGAATCCATCTATTTCGGGAATCATCACATCCAAAACCACCAAGTTGAAACGTTCCTCCTTGAAGACTTTTAGTGCTTTTTTTCCATCGGTAGCCGTAGTAACACGGTAACCTTCCATTTCGAGATTCAACTTGATAGCTTCTAACAAGTGTTCTTCATCTTCGACAAGTAATATTCTTTGTTTACTTTGCATTTCTTTCAAATGTTACTTCAAAAATACTCCCTTTAGGAGTGTTATCTTTAACTTTTATGGTCGCGTCGTGCTTCTGCAATACGGTTTTCACGATATATAACCCCAAACCTGTGCCTTTGGTTTTTCGTGTTGCCTCACTTCCCACGCGATAAAACTTATTAAAGATAAGTTTTTTCTCTTCATCACTGATACCGATACCATGGTCAGCAACAGAAAAAATTATTTTATTATTCTCCGTATATAATTTCACATCCACCATAGCACATGCCGGTGAATACTTAATCGCATTTTCTATCAGATTAGTAACCACATTACTAATCGCAAACTTATCAGCATGAATAATGATATCCGACTCCAAATAAGGTTTCAAGACTTGCGAACTACAGGAATTCTTTTGAAGTCTATCCACAACCTGTTCTACCAAAGCAGTAAAATTAAAATCCTCTTTCGGCATACTGTAGTTACGGCTGTCCAACTTGGTTGTCATCAATACATTTTCAACCAGATCATCCAAACGCTCGATATCCTTCAGCGAGTTCCTCAAGAACGTTTGTTGTTGCTCCTTGTCAAGATCACGTCTCAAAATCGTTTGAATATACAATTTGACAGAAGCCAACGGCGATTTAAGTTCATGTGTGATAGCCAAAAGAAAGTTCTGCTGTTGCTGCAACAGTTTCTGCTCCCTTTCAACCAGTCGCTTCAATCGCCATGCACCCCACAAGAAAATAATCAAGAAGAATATTCCCTCCCCTATGATCATGTTCTTTTTACTCGGATCAAAACGAATAAACATCACCCCCCACCATATCAGTTGCATAACCGCATAGAACAATAGAAAATAAAAGAGTAACAGCGCTTTCTTCATGTGACAAAAATAGGTATTCACCTATGTATTCGGAAATATCCGAAGGATTATGACACAAAGAAGAAAATTAACCGATTCGCAATAAGACTAAAATCAACAAACAGACTCATATAAACCATCGGAAACCCGATAGCGCTAAAAGTGACCTTTAATTTCATCACTAGCTAACCCAACTGACTTGGAATTTAAAATTAATTTGTTTTAATTTTGTATATGTTTAATCACGAGAAAAAAGACATTTTCTTCGACCTCGATCATACCATATGGGATTTTGATAAAAATGCCGAAGAAAGTCTGCACGAGTTATATTTTAAATACAAGTTTGATCACTTGTTCAATCAAGAGTCATCCACTCGTTTTATAGAAACTTATACGGTTAACAATCATCGCCTTTGGGGGCTCTATCATCACGGAAAGATATCAAAACCAGAACTCAGGAAAGCACGCTTTGCCGACACCTTTACTGAGCTCGGTGTCGATCCGGAGTTGTTTCCTGAAGAATTCGAACTGGAATACCTCGCTATCTGTCCAAAAAAAACAAATCTGTTTCCACATGCACATGAAACCTTGGCTTATTTGGGTGACAGATACAATCTTCACCTGATATCGAATGGTTTTAAAGAGGCCTGTGAGACCAAACTGGAAAAAAGCAACCTCAGCAAATATTTCAAACATATTTTTATTTCGGAAGTCATCGGCGTGAATAAACCGGACCCCCGAATATTTGAGTTCGCTATGACGACTGCTCAAGCTCGGGCGCAGCAATCACTGATGATTGGAGATAACCTGGATGCCGACATCCGTGGAGCCGTAAATGTAGGCATGGATGCCATTTTCTTTAACCCAAATGTTATTGAAAAACCGGACGATGTATCACATATGATTATCGACTTAAAAGAGTTACAATCGATACTATAGCAAATAGAAAAAGCAGCTTAAAGCTGCTTTTTCTATTTTAGAACCTTAACGGTAATATTCTTAAACCAGACATCATTTCCATGATCCTGAAGACCGATAAGCCCTGATTTGCTATCGCCACCAACATGGCTCAACAATTCAAAAGCCAAAGGCCATTTTTCTTCACTGAATTTACTTTTTTGCAATAAATCAATCCACGACTTATCCCATAATGTATATTCAACAACCTTTACACCATTTTGAAAATGCTCGACCTTGCCATTGTTTACTCTGATCTTAACCTTATTCCACTCGCCATACGGTTTACCATTCTGCGGCTTGGCAGGAATCATATCGTACAATGAAGTCGATTTACGGTTTCCATCTACCCCCATTTTAGCATCAGGATGGTTTTCATTGTCCAGGACCTGGCATTCTGGAGACGAGATATAAATCGGCTGTCCTTCCACTTCCTTCGCTAAAAAGAAGATACCCGAATTTGCTCCTTTAGCAACTTTCCATTCCATCTCCAATTCGAAATTCTTAAAATCATGAGCAAAGACCAAATCTCCGCCTTCTTCTTTACCAACATTAGCTTGGCTATCAAATTTGATCGCCCCCTCATTAATTACCCATCTTTTCGGGACTACGGTCTTATCATATCCTCTCCAGCCTTCCAGCGAAGTACCATCAAAAATAACATAGGCTCCAGCTTTATTCTTTTTAAATTTCTTGATATCTACACGAGGTAAATCTAAGATTTTGTAAGCAGGAACCTCTTTTTTTGCTTGCGCTACGGCAGTATTAAGATGTGCTGAAAAAGCAATCACCGATACCGCAAGAACTGTTTTTAATAACTTCATTCTTTTTAGTTTTAGGTTTGTTTTAAAATTAAATTTAAGCATTTGAGTGTATAAAGAGGAATATTTTTTAATATTCCTCTCCACCGCCCATTTCATTTGTATTTGACTCTTTCTTCTTTGATTTGTTTAAATCTTGGCTACCAAACCGATAGGAAAGTGATAAAGTTACCATCCGCTTCATCCAACGGTGCTCAAAATTGGATATAAGTTGAGAGGTTTCTGTCACACCATTCATTTTCCGCGAATTAAATACATCTCTAACATTCAACATAATTGAAGCTTTCTTCTTAAACACATCTTTTTTCAAGGCCAGATCCATACCTTTCATTGTATTCATCTGTCCCTGAGCCATTACACGGGAAGAATTATACTCGCCGCGCACTTGTGCAGAAAATGTTGGCGTAAAACGATAATTAGCGGTCAGATTAGCATTATAAGCGAAATCCTTTCGTTCTTTAATATCATAGTCCGGGTTTGCATTATACTGAATGTGGATCAAATTGAGATTAAATGTAAAGTCAAAATCCTTCGTTGCGTTGATCTTTGAAATAAACTCAAAACCCGAAAGATTACGACTGGTCATATTCTCCCATCTACTGTATGTTCTTCCATCCTCTATCTTGTAAACAAATGGCTGAATAACCTCACTTGCGTGATTGAAATAAGCCGAAGATATGAGGTTTACTTTACCAAAGGTTTTGGCAAAGCTCATTTCCAAACTGTGCACATCTTCCGGTTTCAGATTCGGATTTCCCTGACGATAATTCAAATCATCGGATACGTTTAAAAATGGGTTAACTTGCCAACCACGAGCCCGTTGAACACGGCGCGAGTAGCTAAATTGAACTTTATCCCCATTTTCACCAACATCGTAGGTTAAAAACAGTGTTGGATATAACCTGAAAAATTTCTGTTTAGCATTGGATTCCGTTTCCACAGCAGCTGGATCCTTGGAGAAATAGGTAGACTTCAGCTCAAATTGTTCTCCACGTAGTCCGATTTGATAGCCAATTTTATCCGTTAATTTATTTTGATAATTCGCATAGATCGCATGGACTGTACTCGTGAAATCAAAATCGTTGCTGATTCTATAATCTGGCACATAGTTACCTATAGAATCGAGTGATCTGGAAAACTGGGTATCAAATGACTTTCTGATTTGAGAACGGTAACCCGCCTCAAATTTGCTTACTTCAGAGAAAGGTAAAACATAATCTAATTGAAGGTTGATATTCTTGCCATCCTCAGACGTAACATTCTTCCGTGAAGTGGCCTTCCGTCCATCGGTATAATTTTGAGAAAAATCATTTGTACCATCTTCCTTGTCTCTTCCATAACTTGCATTCCCCGTCAACTCCTCTCCTTCTCGCTTAAATTGATGTTTAAAATCAGCATTTAATTCATAACCCAGATCGTCCTCAAATTGCGTTGAATTTCGAACACTCGTTCCTGTCATCTGCGATTGCTTGAAGAACTCATAATTCAAGTCCTCTATTCGCTTGTTATCACGTATACTTAAATTACCCGAAAAACTCAATGAAGTTCGATCTGACATATTATAATCAAACCCAGCTTTTACCGTATGGCTATTGCCCTTTCTTGACGATTCGGATTCGCTATAATTACGCGTGCTATCACCAAAAAACGTGTTGTCCGTTTTCCCACTTCCCAACATGTTTCGTTTATTGAAGTTATAGGATCCGAAGTAATTGAATTTCCGATCACGATAATTCAATGTTATACCAGCCATATAATTATCATAAGAACCAGCGGATGTATTTATCGATCCGTTCAGCCCTGTTCGAATATTTTTCTTTAAAACAATATTGATAATCCCAGTTTGGCCCTCTGCATCATATTTAGAGGATGGATTTGTGATGACTTCAACTTTTTCAATTGAATTGGCAGGTAGACTCTGAAGCAAAGAAGTTACATCATTTCCTGCTAAAGCAGACTCCCGGCCGTCTATTAAAATCTTCACACTACTTGATCCACGCAAACTGACCGATCCATCCTGATCAACTTGCAAAGTGGGAACATTCGCAAGCACATCAGTCGCTGTTCCACCCGCGCTGACCAAACTCTCCCCTACATTGAAGGTTTTACGGTCTATACCAATCTGCATGGCTGGAGCTCGTCCTTCAATAACAACTTCATTCAACATATTACCTGTAGGTTTCAAAGCAATTCGACCTAAGTCCTTACTTTTACCCCCTAAGACCGCTATACTATCTATAGTTTGTGGCTCGTAGCCAACATAAGTGATACGGACAATATATTTCCCAGGTTTAATATCAGACAACAAAAGGAATCCTTGGGATACAGACTGTCCCCCCTTAACAAGAACGTTACTATGGGCGTCCAAGAGCGCGACACTAGCCGATGAAATAGGTTTAGAGGTTTCGCTATCAACTAAAATAGCTTTGATTTGACCTGTTTGAGCAAAAAGGACAACAGGTAAAAAAAATACAAATAAGAAAGATTTAAACGATTTAGCGTAAAAAAACATGCTTCAGCTTAGTTTATAAGTTATAGTGCAAAGAAAACTAAAACTTATAGACAAAACTGAAGCGTAACCATATTATTACGGTAACAAAAGAATAGTAAATTACTCCACAGAAACAGTCAATCCCTCGGCTTTCAGAATTTTACGATAGATTTCCATCTCCGTATAGGTGCCTTCCAATACAGCACATTTCCCCTCAGTGTGTACTTTCCAGGCAATCTTCTCAGCTTGCTTCTCGGTATATTGTAAATGATAGATGAGACAATGAATCACATGTTCAAACGTATTGGTTTCATCATTCCACAAAATGAGTCGATTAGACTCTTTCACAGAGGCTAATATCTCTTCTAACGTAAAGGTTTCTTCAGCAGTTTGGGTACCCATGCTGCAAAAATAGAATATTTTTTTCTAAATTAACGATAATATAAAAGGGAAGAATACAATCAATTAGAGGAATTTATTATGTTACAGTCAAAAATTGCAGGAATTGGCTATTACGTTCCAAAAAACGTATATACCAATAATGACCTAACACGCTTTATGGATACCAGTGACGAATGGATTCAGGAACGAACTGGCATTAAAGAACGTAGATATGCAGACCGAATTGGCGAAACCACCACCACTATGGGGGTCGAAGCCGCTAAAATTGCCATCGAACGAGCCCATATTACACCTGAAGATGTCGACTTCATCATCTTTGCCACCTTATCGCCAGATTATTATTTCCCGGGCTGCACCGTTCTACTGCAACGGGAAATGAAGATGAAGGAGGTCGGGGCACTGGATATTAGAAACCAATGTTCAGGTTTTATATATGCACTTTCTATTGCCGATCAATTTGTCAGAACAGGGATGTACAAAAATGTGCTAGTGGTTGGTTCGGAGAAACACTCTTTTGCACTTGACTTTTCTACGAGAGGACGAGCCGTTTCTGTTATTTTCGGCGATGGTGCCGGAGCAGTGGTTGTGCAACCCACAACCGAAAACGGCAAAGGAATCCTGAGCACGCACTTACATTCAGACGGAGACGATGCCGAAAAGCTAGCTATGTATTATCCTGGTGCATCCAGTGGAATTTGGCTGGATAAAATGCCCGATTGGCCGGACCAAGAATTGGGGGGATTATTGATGACCAAGGAGATGCTCGAAGATGGGACTGCGTTTCCAAATATGGATGGACAGGCCGTCTTCAAAAAAGCTGTTATCAAATTCCCTGAGGTTATTCATGAAGCGCTAGCAAAAAATAATTTAAAAACTAATGATATCGATTTACTAATTCCACATCAGGCCAATCTTCGCATTTCGCAATTTGTACAGAAAACACTTGGATTAAGGGAGGATCAGGTATTCAACAATATTCAGAAATATGGTAATACCACTGCAGCCTCTGTACCGATAGCACTATGCGAGGCTTGGGAAGAAGGAAAGATTAAAGACGGTGATCTCGTATGTTTGGCAGCTTTTGGAGCAGGATTTACGTGGGGTTCAGCCTTAATTCGATGGTAAAAAATAGCATATATAAAAAAGGTGATAATCGAAAGATTATCACCTTTTTTATATATTTCCGAATAAAGGATTATCCGTTTGATAATGCTGCTGCACCAGATACGATCTCCGTCAATTCTGTTGTAATTGCAGCTTGACGTGCCTGGTTGTAAGATAGCTTCAGTGATTTGATTAAGTCACCGGCATTCTCTGTAGCTTTATCCATTGCCGTCATACGTGCTCCATGCTCAGAAGCATTCGAGTCTAAAACAGCTTTGTATAATTGAATCTTGATTGCTTTAGGAATCAATTCCTCGATAATCTTCTCTTTGGAAGGCTCGATGATATAATCCACCTCAGCTTCTATTTTTGCTTTATGCGTATGTTGTTTGTTTTCCTCCGCAGGTAATAAGGGTAAAATCTGTTCTGCAGTCAACTCTTGAACTGCAGCATTTTTGAACTGATTATAAACCACTTCAACACGATCAAAATTACCTTCTTTGAATTGCTCCATGATAAATTCAGTCACCACAGATACAGAACCAAAATTTAAATCAGAAAACAAATCAGAGTGATTAGCTACCACATTGAAGTTACGTTTCGAGTAGAAGTCATAACCCTTTTTACCAATACCAATGATACTCAAATTGCCCTTAGCATGTTGCTCAGCATATTTGTTAAAGATCAAGTTATTAGTCGTTTTGATAACATTTGCGTTGAATGCTCCAGCCAAACCTCTATTAGAAGAAACAACAACGATTAATACCTTATTTGGCTCGCGATCCACTGTAAAAGGAGAGTTACTTCCCTCAACACTCGCAGAAACATCCGCCAAAATATCTCTTAGTTTATTCGCATATGGGCGCAATTGTAAGATAGCGTTAGTAGCGCGCTTCAATTTAGCAGCCGAAACCATTTTCATAGCTTTCGTGATCTGCTGTGTTGATGATACCGAGGTAATCCGGTTTCTTACTTCTTTTAAATTTGCCATATTTGTTTTAAGTATTAAGTACCTAGTATTGAGTATTGAGCCTAGTCAATAGACTCAATACCAAATACTCATTACTATTAATATTTTGATGCTAAATCCTTAGCTACTGTTTCTAACACTGCAGTTAATTCATCGGAGAACTTATTAGCTTTGAAAGCTGACAATACTTCTGGATGACGTTGTTCCAATTGAGTCAAGAATTCTTCTTCAAATTCTCTCACTTTATTTACAGGAACATTACGCAATAAACCTTTAGTTCCGATATAAATAATCGCAACTTGTTTCTCTACAGAAACTGGAGAATATTGACCTTGTTTCAAGATCTCAACGTTACGAACACCTTTATCTAAGACAGATTTAGTAGCAGCATCTAGATCAGAACCGAATTTCGCAAAAGCTTCCAATTCACGGTACTGAGCTTGATCTAACTTTAATGTACCAGATACCTTTTTCATCGGTTTGATCTGCGCATTACCACCTACACGAGATACAGAGATACCTACGTTGATCGCTGGACGAATACCTGCGTTAAACAAGTTAGACTCCAAGAAAATCTGACCGTCTGTAATTGAAATTACGTTGGTTGGGATATATGCAGAAACGTCACCAGCTTGGGTTTCAATGATCGGAAGGGCAGTTAATGAGCCACCGCCTTTCACCAAGTGTTTGATCGATTCAGGTAGATCATTCATGTTGCGCGCGATATCATCTGAAGAGTTGATTTTCGCTGCACGCTCCAACAAACGGCTGTGTAGATAAAATACGTCACCTGGGTATGCTTCGCGGCCCGGTGGACGACGTAACAATAAAGAAACCTCACGGTAAGCTACTGCTTGCTTAGACAAATCATCATAAACGATCAATGCTGGACGACCTGTATCACGGAAAAACTCACCGATAGCAGCACCTGACATTGGTGCATAAAACTGAAGTGGAGCTGGATCAGCAGCAGATGCAGCCACAACTACTGTATAAGCCATAGCGCCTCTCTCCTCCAATGTACGCACGATATTCGCAACTGTAGAATTCTTTTGACCTACGGCAACGTAGATACAAAATACAGGTTCTCCTGCATCATAGAATTCTTTTTGGTTCAAGATTGTATCGATACAAACAGCTGTTTTACCTGTCTGACGGTCACCAATAACCAACTCACGTTGACCACGACCTACTGGAATCATTGCATCGATCGCTTTAATACCTGTTTGTAATGGTTCAGTTACCGGTTGACGGTAGATAACACCCGGAGCTTTACGCTCGATAGGCATTTCATACAAATCACCTTGAATAGGTCCTTTACCATCGATTGGTTGACCTAAAGTATTTACAACACGTCCCAACAAGCCTTCACCAACTTTGATGGATGCAATACGGTTGGTACGTTTAATAGTATCTCCTTCTTTGATCTCATCCGAAGGACCTAAAAGTACAACACCAACGTTGTCTTCTTCTAAGTTTAATACAATACCTTGTAATCCGTTATCAAATTCAACCAACTCACCGGACTGAACTTTAGTTAAGCCGTAAATACGAGCAATACCGTCACCTACAGCAAGTACGGTACCCACTTCCTCTAGTTCGGCTTCTGATTTAAAGCCCGACAATTGCTCTCTTAGAATTGCCGAAACTTCATCTGGTCTTACCTCTATCATTTTAATTATTATAAGGGGTTTTTTGATTTATTTTACTTCAAGTATCAGAACAAATTAATTATTCTGATTCAAATATCTTTCCAATTTATTCAACTTACCAGCAATACTTGCATCAATTTGGCGATCGCCGATATTGACTACAAATCCACCGATCAAACTATGATCAACTTTATTGATCAATATCACTTGAGCGTTGGTTTCCTTCGCAAGTACATCTTTCATCGCTGCCAAATTAGCTTCAGAAAGTGGCGCTGCAGATGTAACTGTAGCTTTCACAATTCCTTTTACCTCGTTATACTCACGAATAAATTCTTGAGCAGTGGCATACACAATCTCGCCACGACCTTTGTTGATCATGATCTTAAAGAATGCCACGATATTGGGATTGATCTTATCTTTAAATAGCGCATCCAATATGTTTTTCTTCTTGTCCAAAGGAACAATAGGATTGGCAAAAACAGCTTGCAATTCTGTACTGGATTTTAAAACAGCAATGAATGAATCCATATCCGCCTTGACTGTCTCCAGTGAGCCTTGCTCGCTAGCCAAGTCAATTAATGACTTAGCGTATCTTGATGCTACTTTAAATACTGACATAATTCTATTTCGTAATTTGAGTGACCGGATTAGTTCAATTTAACGTCATTAAGCAAATCTGCTACTAGAGCTTCTTGCTTTCCTTGGTCCTCAAATTCTTTGTTTAACACTTTACGAGCAATATCCAAAGACAAAGAAGAAACCTGAGACTTAACCTCAGCCAAAGCTTTGTTCTTTTGTTCGTTGATCTCGATTTTTGCTTGTGCAATCAATTTTGCACCTTCAGCCTGTGCCTGCGTTTTTGCCTCAGCTACAATCTTATCTTTAAGTTCTTTTGCTTCCTTAAGGATAACATCGCGTTCTGCGCGAGCTTCTTTTAGTAATTGTTCGTTCTCATTTGTTAAACGAGCCATTTCTAATTTCGCTTTTTCAGCAGCCTCTAAAGCACCTGCAATACCTTTTTCACGTTCGTCTAGGGCATCAACAATTGGTTTCCAAGCGAATTTACCTAATAAAAAGATAATAACCACAAGGACGATGACCATCCAAAAAAACAAACCGTACGAAAACGAATGTATTAATTTATCCATTGTTATACTATATAATGATAATTCTTATTTTTTAAGATTCAGGAATAATATAACCTGCAACCAACCGTTGCAGGTTATATTATAAAACCGTTGTGACTATTTACCTAATAATAAAGCACCGAATGCTAAACCTTCAAGTAAGGCACCAATGATAATCATTGCAGTTTGGATTTTAGATGCTGCTTCTGGTTGACGAGCGATAGCTTCCATTGCAGAACCACCAATTTTACCTAAACCTAAACCTGCACCGATAACGATTAAACCGGCTCCAATTAAATTGTACATAATGTATGATTTGAATAATTAAAAAATTTACTAATTAATGATCGTGATGTTCTTCAACAGCCATACCGATAAATAAGGATGACAACATCGTAAAAATAAATGCTTGTAAGAATGCTACCAATAATTCGATAACCATCAAGAAGATTGTCAAGAACATGGAAACACCGATACTACCCACTACAGTCAATTGGTGTTGCAATAAATAAACAATTGCAATCAGTCCCATTACGACAGTGTGACCAGCTGTAATATTTGCAAACAAACGTACCATCAACGAAAATGGTTTTGTAAACAATCCCAATACTTCAATTGGTGCTAAAACAAATTTAAATGGAACCGGAACACCTGGCATCCAAAAAATATGCTTCCAGTAGTTTGCGTTTGCTTTGATATTGACAATTAAGAATGTAAAAAGAGCCAAACATAAAGTTACTGTGATGTTTCCTGTAACGTTAAACCCTAGTGGTGTCAAACCAACCAAATTCAAAATCCAGATCAAAAAGAATACAGACAATAAATAAGGCATGAATTCCTTGTAACGATGACCAATGTTTGGAATAGCCATCTCATCACGTACATAGATAACCAAAGGCTCCAATACACGTCCAACACCTTTTGGCAAATTGTTAGCACCTTTTTTATACGTTTTAGCCAAACTAATAAATGCCCAAAACATTAAAAATGCAGCCAAAAACAAACCGACAACATTTTTAGTGATCGAGAAATCTAAAGGCATCGCTACAGATGGATGAAAATCAACAGCATCATGAATTTCATGAGAACCAATCACATAAGAAGTTTCAAATTCCTTTTTCTCTTCTTTTCCATCTTCATTTATAGTCATAACATAACTACCATCAGCATTTTTACGATACTCATGACCAGCCAAATTACCGGCAGCATCAGTCTTATAAATTTTTCCGTGGTACAATGCATAATACTGACCGTCAACCTCAGCAACTTTATTACCGTGATCGAATGCCGAAGCCATAAAAACTTTCAAGCCATTATCGATCAAAATAACGGGCAATGAAAAACCATAATGTTTACCTGTCTCTTCATCCGAAAAGAAGCTAAAATAATAATCATCTTGTAAGTGATGCTCAATATGGCTATTGATTTCCTCAGCCTGCGATTTTTCTCCGTGTGCATTCTCATTCGCCTTTGTTAAAAATGGCGCAACTGCAAACAGAATAACTGCTAAAAATTGAAGTGTTCTTTTAAGACTCACGATACTACTATTATGTTATTTAAAATTTTTTGCGAAAATACTATATATAAAGCACAAAAGCTACTTTAATATTACATTTTTTTGAAAAAACTATCGTTTTTCTCCCTTAGGATTTGTTTAAAGCCTTGTAAGCAAATATAACATCGTAAAAAAGGAATAAAACGACAACGATCAAATAGTTATATTTTAAAATATCAGCCTGCGGTTTTGCCAACCCATTATGGATGTATACATAATTTAGGACAAACTTTAAAGTCAATAATCCCAAGAAAACAAAACCAACATACTGCGGAAATTTCTGCGAACAGTAACTTATCCCCACCATGATGATCACGGATAATATCAGTTGAAAAATATAAATTTCATACAATGGAAAATGTAGATCTTCCAAGGAATGAATACCATCAAAAGATTTTAATAAAAAGAAATGAACGGCAAAAATCAAAACCGCAACAAAAAATAAAATAAGGGTCTGCTTTATATATACTATCATCTATCGTTTAATCGATTCACTTGTCTAATGACTTGATATAGAGAAATTCCAATCCCGCCAAGGGTACAGATCTTCATCCATAGTTGGTTCTCCGCATGAAACTTACCGTCCAGCCAATCCCCTAATAAATAAAATACATAAATGGTAAAAACCATCTGGGTTGAAATAGTCGTCAGCACAAGCCACTTGTTAGGATCTTTCTTGTCTTCCATAAGCAATCTTAAGGTTATCAATGGGCTTTCAACAAACTATATCACACAATTTGTTACAAATATACGCTATAAATTTTTATTGCCTACAATCCCAAAACTTTTTGTCCAATTTTAATATCCGGATAATCAATATCCACGCCCAAAAGCATCTTAAGTTCCGAAGAGGATTTATCCGGATTTGCACGAATAACACCAAGAATACGATCCAACTTCTCCTGCTCGATCAACTCTGTTGCTTCCACTTCCGTACCAACAAAATTAATTAAATGTCCATATATCGTACCAGCGACCATCCCGCGCTTAACCGCTATATCAGCAATGCTCATACCATCTTTAAACATTTCTAAGGAAATCTCCTTTGTATCCAACTTCTTCGGCCCTTCTTCATCTGCACTTTGCGCAGCCAATTCATCTTTTTCTTTGGTCTTCACACTAGCAGCAACATCGAGCATCGCTGTTTGAAAATCTTCCCGTTTTGAAAGCGTATCAGCAATAAGTAGACAATGTTGCAACTGCTCGCGTTTTCGCTTGTAATCAAGCAATAATGCTTTTAACTCATCAATATATTTCTTCGTACGTTTTCGTATCTGGTACTCCTCAATATGTTTGGTTAAAGCCTCAATCAGATCTACATCCATTTTCGGTAAAAACCAATTGACCGCAGCAGTAGAACGTTCACAGATGACGTCATAATCGATTGCGTTTTTATCCCGCAACAAATCATACAGTACAACAATAAATTTATGTGCAACTTTCTCTTGGGTCTGAAGGTGCTTGACCAATTGTTGGAAAAATAATACGGCTTGTTCCTTTCCATCAATATTACGCTCTTCAAGTGATTTCAGCAGCTCCGAAGTCTCGGCCAATAGTCCGTCCCAACGGAAACCGTGCATTAAAATCTGGCCAAGATAATTCCGTTGGCATTGCTCCAAAATCTCATTGACGTCAGCCTGCCCCTGAGCACGCTGTGCAAATTCGACCACTTGGTAATCGGTACGGATGGCATAAGAAGGGATAATGGATTTTAATACAAGTCCATCTAAACTCGTTAAACGGCTCAATGCAACGTACACCTGTCCCGCGGCAAACGAGGTCCCTGCGTCAATGATCGCTTTTTGAAAAGTTAAACCCTGACTTTTATGAATAGTGATAGCCCAAGCCAATCGAAGTGGAAATTGCGAAAATGTACCCAATATCTCCTCTTTAATCTGATCTTGCCCCTTATCGTAATTATACCGAATATTCTCCCAGGTCTCCCTTTTTACCGTTACAGATTCCGACCCATCAGGAAATGTAACCGTTACCGTGCCCTGCACCGTATCGATGTCCTTTACCGTACCGATCTTTCCATTGTAATATTTACGTTCATCACCGGAATCGTTTCGAATAAACATCACCTGAGCCCCTATCTTTAAGGACAACGTTTCTTCAGCAGGATAGGAGCCCTGCGCAAAATCGTCCTTTACAACTGCTTTAAGATTTAACATTTTACCCGATAATGATGCCAGCTTGGCTCCATTTATTTCATCCGCATTTCGATTATGGGAGGTCAATGTAATATACTGTTCCTCTTCATTTGGAACAAAGTCCTGTTGATAATAACCATTTAAGGTCGTGAGCATGTCACTTGTACACTGATTGTTTCGTATGGCATTCAAAATTGAAATAAAACCTTCATCTTGTTGACGATAGATTTTATTGAGCTCTAACATCACCAGCGGATTATCCCTCAAAATTTTAGCATTAAAGAAGAAAACAGAAGAATAATGATCCCGCAAAACATTCCATTCGGCATCTTTCACAACTGGCGGCAACTGGTACAAATCTCCGATAAACAGCACTTGTAATCCACCAAAAGGCCGCATATCGCGACGAACAGATTGCAGAATTACATTAATCGCATCTAATGTATCTGCACGGACCATCGAAACCTCATCAATCACCAAAAGCTCTAGCTCCTGCAAGATGGCCCGACGCTGCTTGGTCAATTTAATCGTGCTGAATAAACGTAATTTATTGTAGATATGACTATCCTGTTCGTCCCAACGTAACTCATAATCTTCAATAAAAGTCCCAAAAGGAAGCCAAAATAAAGAATGTAAAGTTGTTCCGCCCGCATTCATCGCCGCAACACCTGTAGGTGCAGTAATAGCCATCTTTTTGTAGCTATGCTCACGGATATACTTCAAGAAAGTCGTTTTTCCGGTACCCGCCTTTCCTGTAATAAATACATTCTGGTTCGTTTGGTTAACAAAAGCAACAGCCTGCATAAATGCAGTATTTTCCCGATCGACTTGAAAGTTTGACATATCCTGAAATTAGATTGATCACAAAATTAGCAATTTCATTTTTAACTTTACGCGATATAGTATAGCTTAGGGTATCTAACGCAGCTCCATTATAAAGGATTTAGATTAAGCTAAAACGGTTAACTTAAAATATTAAATGGATTTTTTTTATATTTAGCAACTGAATTAACGAATAACAAATTTTTAGAATTTTTAATATGGCTATAGATAAAATCGCATTGTTTGAAAAAGTACAGGAAATGCTGACATCCAAAGGTTTTCGTATTGATAAATCAGATGCTGCACGCCCTTGGGGAGGATTTTTCGTAATCGACGAATCCCAAGCGCAAGAATTTGCCGATGAGTACTTCGGCGGAATGGATGTACAAGAATTAAGAATCTCAGGAAAATTAAGTCCAAAAATTTTAATTGTTGCACCAGAAAAAAGACTTTCATGGCAATATCACCACCGTCGTGCCGAAATATGGCGTGTTATCCAAGGTAACGTAGGTGTTATGGTTTCTGACACCGATGAAGAATCGGTTGTTTCAACCTTGAAAGAAGGCGAAACAATTAGATTACGCCAAGGACAGCGTCACCGTTTAATTGGATTGGATGGCTTCGGTATTCTAGCCGAGATCTGGCAACACACCGATGCCAACAACCCTTCTGATGAAGACGATATTGTTCGCGTACAAGATGATTTTGGCAGATAGTAGTCCCACAGGACCATGACCACCAAAACAAAGATTCCCAATCAACAATTGGGAATCTTTGTTTTTATCCCTAACATAAAATGCGATAGCAGCTGATTCACTCGCCCTACAGGTCCATTTCATCGCTTCTATCCAAGCTCCTATACCTCCTGTATCCATTTCAGGTATTCCATAGCGCAATTCATTAGAAGAGAATATTAATTTTTATTATTTTAGTACAGATATAATCAACTATGATATGATGAGTAACGACGATACTAAAAGAGGATCCAGTATATTAAACAGTCTAAAGAAATTAATTTTTGAGGACGATCAGCCGCAGCAAACGCCACCGGCACAAGCCCCTCCAGCACCAGCTACTAACGCTGCTCCAGAAAGACCCCATGTACCACCGGCATATACATCGCCCACGGCCCAGGCTCCAACTGGAAAAACACCTCCCCCAATCCCCCTAACAGCCAATGACGGAACAACCGACCTCAAAGAAATGAAATTAAAGGTCTATGCCATTCTTGAAAAACTCAACGAGCAGGGTGTCGATTTTTTCGAAGTATGGAACGCTGCTGCCGCAATGGGAAAAGTAGAGGAAAACACATTAAAAGCGGCCTATACTTCATTGAAATTTGTAGACAGTTCGTTAACCAAGGATAAACTGGTAGCAACTGGCACAAATTATGCTAATAAATTGAAAGAAACCATTGCCAAAGAATCGGAACAAAAACAGGCTGAAAAGAAAAAGACTGAACAGGACCGAACCATGGAGATTGCAAATCTGAACACTGAAATCAAAACAATAACGGAGAATATCGCCAAATTGCAAGATGATCTACAGAAAAAACAACTCGCTTTGGCACAAATTAATGAAAAGTACGAACCAAGGATTAAAGATATCGAACAAAAAATAAACATCGGCAACGCGGCCGTTGATGAAGTGGTCACCGAAATCAACACTGCATTGCGTATGATTAATCAATCAATAACATAAAAACAAATCAATGGAAAGAAAAGATCAGTATGTTAATATTCCCGCTGAGATAAAAACGCAACTTCCGATATTTCAAGTACTGGGCGATCATTTGCCTGCACAATTAAAATCACCAGAAGCGAAGAAGACAGCTTCGTCGATCTTCTTTTGGGCGCTTTTACTTGGCGGAGCCTTTGCTTTTTTCAAATACTTACCGATTATGCTGGAATATGCCGGAAAAAGTATACTTTTTGTGCTATTCAGTATAATCCTAATTACCTTATTATTGCTAGCGCCAAAGATCATTGCGCTATTGCACAGATTGGGAACCGTCCTACTTTTTAAAGGTGAAAAATCCATCATTAGAAATAACCCCATAGAAACCTTACAACTGTTATCAAGAGATGCAAAAGACACCCTGAAACGTGTGAAGGAAAAAATCAGCAATGTAGACGGTGTCCGCATCGACATGATTCAAAGCGGTGAAACTGCTCAAAAAACAGCCGAAGAGAAGTACACCTATGCGAAACGTTTCACCGCAGAAGCGGCTAATCTCGACGAGAAATCAAAGGAGGAAACGAGCAAAAATAATGCAGAGAAGGCCAATGCTTATGCAAGAGATGCCAAAGAAACACGCACCAAAGCATTTCTATTGGGAAAAGAAGGTGAATCTGAAGAGCAAAATGCGCGCAGTTATGTACAATATGCCAATCAATTTGCAAAAGTATTGGAAGTCCTAAAAGATAATGAAAGCGCAGCACGTATCTATGTCAGCACCTTGGATAGCAGCATTTCCATTATTTCCAAGAAGCTGGAAGCAACGCAAAAGATGAAAAATGCCACCGATGGCCTAGCCGATGTGTTCAATATTAAAGATGGCTGGGCATTTCAAGAGGCCATGAATGCCGCAACAGGTGCCATCAGTCAAAATATTGCCTCTATCCGATCCAATCTTGATTTCTTGGATCAAAACAACAATATCACAGTGGGTGGTACGCCTACTCAAGGTGAACTGGAAGAGTTTATCCGAAAAGTTGACGAACGTAATCTAAATGTATTAAACGTAACGCAAATGGCCGATGCCAGCTATGAACTCAAACCCGAAGAAAAAGTAGATAAAGGATTTACATTACTCGATTAATATTAACTAAAATCAAACTTACTATACGAACATTATGGAAGAAAAATCAACATGGGCAAGATTAAGATGGCCAATCAAAGCAATTATCATCGCCTTACCTATTCTCGCAATCGGTTATTGGGCCATTCAATCAGGCAAATTTGATGCTAATTCGACAGTCCAAACAACAGATTCAACAAGCAATAATGGTCATGCGGCCGCACCTTCATCAGGCTCAGAAACGACTCGTTCATTCAACTATCAACCCGAAAAACCAGTCGACGGCGAATACAAGGGTGTCGTTGAAGTCGGCGCTTCGGGTTTCAATTCCTTTGTCGTCAATATGGACAAAGAAAATCGCTGGGAGATCATTTCCAAAGACTTCGGAAAGTCATTTGCCTACGAAGGATTGGCAAATACGGAAGACATCCGTAAAGGATTAAAAGATTATATAGGCATGATGCTCGATAAAGGCGTCAAATCCAAAAACATACATTTCGTTATTAGCTCCGGAGCTCAAAAAGAACCTAAAACTTCAGTTATCAGTGCTGAACTTAGAAAAATGGGCTTTGTGGTCAACCTAGTTACAGCAGAGCAGGAAGGAAAATTAGCGTTAAAATCGGTTCTTCCGAAAGCTTACGAAGACAATTCATTTGTTGTTGACATTGGCTCCGGTAACACCAAAATCTCCTGGATCGACGGTGACACAAAATCGGTAGAAGCACCTGGTGCGAAATATTATGAAAAAGACCTTAAAGATGATGCGGTCTATACAGAAGTAAAAAAATTAGGCGAAAAAATTCCGGCAAATAAAAGAGAGGTTTGTTTTATTATTGGCGGGGTTCCTTTTGAATTAGCATCGCAGACACGCCAAGGTGAAGAGCGTTTTACAGTTTTGAACGATCCAGCATCTTACAAAGCAGATAAAGTAAAAACAAAGAGCGGTGTCAACATCTATAAAGCAATTAAAGATGCAACCAATTGCGACACCTTCGTATTTGATTGGGATGCCAATTTCACGATCGGATTCCTACTTTCACTAAACAAATAGTCAAGACGATTAGCATAAAAAAGCGCTGTTCTCTTTTATTGAGAACAGCGCTTTTTTTATAACCGTTTTTGTTATACCATAAAACTCAATAGATACAACACAACAATGATCGCCAATACCAAAAAAGCAATTTTCCAAAAGCTATAAGGTCGTTGTCCATAAACTTTATCGTTAAAAGCATTGACCATGATCTGATAACTCTTTCCTTTGTACTGATAAGCGGATAACCATACAGGTAAAAGAATGTACTTCAATTTAATGGATTTAAAATCGCTATCAATAGAATCAATATCCTGTGTATCACCACCGATGTCATGCTCAACCTGACGTTCGATTTCCCGATCCATAATAGTCCGGGCAGTCTCCCCCGCTTTTACATGATCCACGCTAAAAGTTTCAGCGATAAAGCCACTTAAATATTGCTCATTGAAAGGTTTTAGGTAACCCAAATTCCAAGGTCCAATTTTATCAGAAAACTTTTCGGGAAGAGATGTTGATCCCGATATAACAATATCCTTAAATTGGCTATAGATACTTCCTGAAGCCGGATACCAGTTTGTGCGTCTTTCTTCGTATTCTTCCGTCTCGCCATCCGAATTGCGTCTTGTACGCGTCACATAATAATATTCTCCACGTGATCCTACGTAATCAGATTGTACATCTGCATCATAGGACCAAAATGGCACATACACCCCTTTTAAACGATCATTTCTTGAATTAAAAATTCGCTTAAAGTCATTCGGAGCGAACCATATCTTACCCGCCCATTGTGTCAATAGCCCAAAAGCATTTTTGTAATCAACGGAAAAGGGAACAAGACCATGTGGCTTCACAATACGCTTTTGCTGATGGTCAATTACCAATGGTGAAGCACAAAAAGCACATAAATCTGCCGTAACATGAGGATTCAAACGCGAGTTTGCGCCACAGTTACTACAATGCACAACTTCAGCCAAATAGCTATAGCGCTCATCGGCGAGCCCCTCCATTGCTTGTCCAAAAACTTTATAATCTGTAGATTCAATATGCCCATCTTCCGGTAGCTGATCCGCTATTTCATTCCTGGTTCCACAATAGGAACACGCTAAATAGGACGTACCGGGCTGATAAGTCAAAATAGCACCACAGCCCTGACATTTTAACCCCTGCTCTATTTCGGAGGTTTTTTCTTCAAAACTCATAAAACTCGGTAATGCATTTTACCCTAAACTCCTGGTATCGGTGGCGGGTTCTGCGAAAACAGATCCTTTAATTCGACTACCTTTTCAGCCTCAATCCAGTTTTCAAGTCCCTCTTTCCAGACCAAGGTAGCAAGTGTCATCGTCCCCTCTTTTATCAGAGCGCGCAGCTGTTCCGAATCAAAGGGCCCTTCCTGTTTACCTTTAACGGCCAGGTAATAAGCGACCGCTTTGGACAATGGAGGAGGTCCAACGGCCCCTGCAGACGAAGCCGCAGCAGCTGATCCCGTACCAGTAGGATTATTCCCATCAAAACTATTTTGCTGAAATACATTACCCATTTGACCAACCATTCCTGCTCCCAGCCCAGCACCAAATCCAGCACCTACAATCCCTCCACTACTGGGATTCTCAGCAGCTTTCTCCATTGAATTTGCGGCTTGGAATTGGGCATATGCCCCCAGATTACCAACGACCCCCATACTGCTTCGCTTATCAAGGGCCTTCTCGACTTCTTCTGGGAATGAAATATTTTCAATTAAGAACTTCGTTAAGCTCAAACCCAACTCATCAAAATCAACCCCAATTTTTTGCTGTATCAAGGCCGAAACTTCATCATAGTTGGATGCAAGATCCAAGGCCGGTATCTTCGACTCAGCAATAGCATCCATCCCCCGCGATACCGCAATGTTTCGAAGCTGCTCTGTGATATCTTCAACTGTAAATAAAGGCGTCGTCGCAACAAGCTGTTTCATAAAAACAGTAACGTCCTTCACCTGAAAAGAGAAATTACCGAAAGCCCGAAGTCGAATGGGACCAAATTCAGGATCCCGCAACATAATCGGATTTTTAGTTCCCCATTTCTGATTGACAAATTGTCGAAGGTTGACAAAATAAACATCGGCTTTGAATGGACTATTGAACCCATATTTCCAACCTCTGAGGGTTGTCATGATCGGCATATTCTGGGTCGTAAGTTCGTAACGACCAGGCTGAAAGACGTCCGCAACCACGCCTTCATTCAAAAATACCGCAGCCTGCCCTTCTCGCACAGTCAACTGTGCCCCCATTTTTATTTCATTCTGATACCGTGGAAACTTCCACACAATCGTATCTGTGCTATTATCGACCCATTCGATAATATCGACAAACTCATTCCTGATTTTATCAAATAATCCCATAAATTATTCTCTTTACAATTACTTACACTAAATGTAAACATTTCCCCGCAAACCGGCAATTTTCTCCAGCAGTACGCAAACTAGCGATATCTAAAAAATTTAGCCTTTTAAACTACTTATCGTAGTTTATTTTTTTTACTTTTGTTAGCTAAGTTCTACATTAATTTATGAGTACATATAACGAAGACAGCATTAGGTCCCTGGATTGGAAAGAGCATATCCGCCTCCGTCCGGGAATGTACATTGGAAAGTTGGGGGACGGTTCGGCCTATGATGATGGTATCTATGTTTTATTGAAAGAGGTCGTTGACAACTCAATTGATGAGTTTGTTATGGGGGCCGGTAAAACTATTGATATCACGGTAAACGAAAATAAAGTTTCCGTACGCGATTATGGACGTGGTATCCCAATTGGTTCTGTGGTTGATGTTGTTTCTAAAATCAATACGGGTGGTAAATATGATAGTAAGGCTTTCCAAAAGTCCGTCGGTTTAAATGGTGTCGGTACAAAAGCCGTAAATGCTTTGTCCAGTCAGTTTACCGTCCAGTCATACCGTCAAAATATAACACGCATTGCCCAATTCTCTAAAGGGGAATTAGTCAATGATGAACAAAAAGATACGACGCAACGGAATGGTACATCTGTAACATTCTATCCAGACGATTCTATTTTCAGAAACTACAAATACCGTCCCGAATTTGTAGAGAATATGATCTGGAACTATGTTTTTCTAAACTCAGGTCTTACGATCAACTTTAATGGGCAAAAGTTTATTTCTGAGCACGGACTAAAAGATCTACTGGAACGAAATATTGATGCCGAGTCCATGCGCTATCCAATTATCCACTTACGGGGGGATGATATTGAAATCGCGATGACTCACGGCCAGCAATATGGAGAAGAATATTATTCTTTTGTCAACGGTCAGCACACCACACAGGGTGGAACACACCAGGCAGCCTTCCGTGAAGCACTAGTCAAAACAATCCGCGATTTTTACAGAAAAGAATTTGACGCATCGGATATTCGTTCATCAATTATCGGTGCCATCGCCATCAAAGTGCAGGAACCCGTTTTTGAATCACAGACCAAAACAAAGCTAGGATCTCAAAGTGTAGGCCCAGAAGGCCCTACGGTAAGAGGATTTATCAATGACTTTGTTAAAAAAGCATTGGATGATTACTTACATAAAAATCCGGCTACGGCAGATGCTCTTCAAAAACGTATTCTTCAATCGGAACGTGAACGTAAGGATATCGCCGGTATCAAAAAACTCGCCAACGAAAGAGCGAAGAAAGCCTCTTTGCACAACCGTAAACTACGTGACTGTAAAGTGCACTTCAGCGATAAAAATGAACGTAACCAAGAAACAACGTTGTTTATCACCGAGGGGGATTCTGCATCTGGTTCTATTACCAAATCGCGGGATGTGCAGACTCAAGCTGTTTTCAGTCTGAAAGGAAAACCGTTAAACTCCTACGGTATGTCCAAAAAGATTGTTTATGAAAACGAGGAATTTAACCTCTTACAACATGCGCTTAATATTGAAGACGGTCTCGATGGATTACGCTACAACAATATCGTAATTGCTACCGATGCCGATGTCGACGGCATGCACATCCGCCTGTTGCTATTGACATTTTTCTTGCAGTTTTTCCCAGACCTTGTCAAAGCTGGCCACGTTTCCATCTTACAGACACCACTTTTCCGTGTCCGCAACAAAAAGGAAACGATCTATTGCTATTCCGATGAAGAACGACAAAAAGCAATCGCAAAATTAGGCGCTAAACCTGAAATTACCCGATTCAAAGGTTTGGGTGAGATATCACCTTCCGAATTTGGATTATTTATCGGAAAAGATATCCGTCTTGACCCGGTTATCTTGTCCAAAGACAATAAAATTCAACAGTTATTAGAATATTACATGGGCAAAAACACACCAGATCGACAAAAGCATATTGTCGAAAATCTGCGTGTTGAAGTTGACCTTGAAGAAGAACTAACAAAAAAAGCGGGTTAAAATAACCCGCTTTTTTAGCAACCTACAACCACCTTTCATGCACAACCAAACCTTAATTCTGATCCAATGTCAAGATGCCGTTGGATTGGTCGCCAACATTTCAAATACGCTGGCAAAATATCAACTCAATATTGTCACCATGCGTGAATATGTGGATGAAGAAGCCAACAAATTCTTCGTGCGTGTCGTGTGTAACGGTATCGTGCCTGAGCAGAAACAGCTTTCGGATTCCCTTGCCGAAGTACTTCCCCCATCTGCTCAGATACAGATAAATCCCAATAACCGCAAAAAAATCGTCGTCCTCGTGACCAAAGAGCATCACTGCCTTGCCGATATCCTGGTACGTCAACACTTCGAAACATGGGGAGCCGAAGTACAGGCCGTAATTGGTAATTATGAATCATTACGCTCCTTTACGGAAAAGTTTGATATTCCTTTTCATTGCATCTCACATGAAAACCTAACAAAGGAAACATTCGAAAAACAACTGATCGCACAAATCCAAAACTATAATTTCGATTACATCATTCTGGCGAAGTTCATGCGAATCTTGTCTCCTCAGTTTGTCAGTACCTTTGAAAATAAACTGGTCAACATACACCATTCATTTCTACCCGCTTTTATTGGTGCCAACCCGTACAAGCAGGCTCATGCAAGAGGCGTTAAGATCATCGGTGCCACAGCGCATTTCGTTACCGACCAACTCGATGAAGGCCCCATCATCGTACAGGATATACGACATGTCAATCACACCTATACTGTAAAAGATATGGTAACTGCCGGCAAAGAAATAGAAAAGGCTGTTCTGAGCAGAGCAATTCGTCTGCTTAGTGAAGATCGTGTGATGCGCAACGATTACAAGACAATTGTATTTGAATAGTGATTACGATCATGTCCCGATAAAACAATCATTACTTTTTTTCAGCGTTATTCTCCATTATTTCGTAAAAGAAATATTTAAGAATGACGCATACTTTTCATATCCCCGTATTAGGCTTAGCTTTCTCCATCGACTCCGCACTTAAGGTCGCACAATATGGTATCTCCACCGTAATGTCTATTGTTGACGATGAACTCATCGAGCGCATGCGCCGCTATTACTGCGGACAATATCAAATCGTCTATCATCCGATCACTAAAACAGAAGAAGATTACCGGGCAAAAAGAATTACGGCCTATCTCAATCTCGTACAGTTTGTGGTCAAGAAGCAAGTCGTGGCCTTGAAGCGTCAGCCCTTTACCGAAAATTCAGAACTTACCAAATATTTTCAGCTTTTACCCGAGTCACATCCTTCAAAACCGATTTATCACGCAATGGAAATGGAAACCAATCGCGCGATTAAAACCGAGCTGCAAGATCTATTGATCAATTATCTCAAACCGGGAGACATCGATGTTAATATTATGTCCAAAGTAGATAAAATGAATTACCAGGATGGTAACCTATTGGATCAGCGTTATTCTGATGCTTCAGCAGCCTTACGTGGTTTTGCAAATTCCAACTTGCATTCCTCCCTTATCCTTTCCGCAGGGATGAATCCACACCTATACGCTTACCTCGCTGAATTACCGGCTTTCTTCCCCAATAGTGAAGGTCTATTTGACAAAAAAGTCGTTTTGAAAGTAAGTGACTTTCGATCGGCGCTCATCCAGGCAAAATATCTCGCTAAGCGTGGTGTATGGGTATCTGAATTCAGAATAGAATCCGGTTTGAACTGCGGTGGTCATGCTTTCGCAACCGATGGTTTTCTTCTGGGACCAATCCTTCAAGAGTTTAAAGAGAAAAAAGAAAGTTTGAAAACCGAACTTTTCGAGATATACCACGCATATTGGGTTTCCCAGGAGCGCTCATTAACAACTCCTCCCAGCATCAAATATACAGTTCAAGGAGGCGTGGGAACAGCTTCAGAACATCAGTTCTTATTAGACTATTATGGATTCGATGCCGTAGGATGGGGATCCCCATTCCTGATGGTTCCCGAAGCAACCACAGTAGATCAAGAAACCCTGAAAGCATTGGAACTTGCCAAGAAAGAAGACTTCTACTGTAGTGGAGCATCTCCATTGGGAATTCCCTTTAACAATTTCAGACAAAGTGGCGCAGAGTACCTACGGTTGGAACGTATAAAAAAAGGGCGCCCCGGTAGCCCTTGTAAAAAAGAATACCTTATTTCGAACACCGAGTTTGGTGATAAACCGATCTGCACTGCATCACGCGTCTATCAACATCAAAAGATCCAGGAACTACAAAAACAAAATCTGTCCGCTGCGGAATACGATAAAGCCTTTGACGACATTACAGAAAAAACCTGTCTTTGTGAAGGGCTCGCAGCACCAGCTTATCTTAAGTACAATATCCAAAAGAGCAAAGAACAGACCGCTGTATCCATCTGCCCAGGCCCGAATCTTGTCTGGTTCAAAAAACAATATTCTTTGCGGGAAATGATCGACCACATCTATGGCCGTATATCAGTTTTTGAAAATGACAACAGACCTTTTGTTATGATCAACGAACTCAACCTGTATATCGATCATATTCAAAAATATGTCACAGACAATAAAAATATCATGAACGATAAAAAGATAAAATATGTAGCTAGATTCAAAGCACAATTACAAGCTGGAATAGCTTATTACAACGAACTTACCCAGCACTTATCGCTTATTCCACAAAATATCAGCACAGCGATACCCAGACAGCTTGAACTGGCATCACTACGTTTAAAAGACATCCATATGTAACCTCCTAATATAACTTTAAACAAACACGGGGCGCTTCAATAAGCGCCCCGTGTTATTATCAGGAATCTTTTGACAAGCCTTACTTCGCTATTTTGCGAAATTTACCGAATACCCCAAGTGGAAGTTTCGGTCCTGCTGTTGCTTGTAAGAACAACTCGCCTATTTCCAAGTTTTCCACTTTTGGGAAAGCTGTCTTAATTAAATTTTCAACAATAACAGAGGAAAACCCTAATGAATACGTATTCAAAATCAAGAAATGCTCTTTAGGATCCAATAGTTGAACGACTTCAGTCATCATTTCCATAATGTGATCTTCCAATTTCCATTTCTCGCCCTTTGGCCCATGCCCATATGCGGGTGGATCCAAAATAATCCCATTATATGTATTACCTCTTTTCAGCTCACGCTTTACAAATTTCAAAGCATCTTCAACCACCCAACGAATGTTATCCAAATTGGAAATTTCCATATTTTCATTTGCCCAGGTAACAACCTGTTTAATCGAATCTACGTGAGTCGTATCCGCGCCCGCAGCCTTTGCTATTAAAGATGCTCCACCAGTGTATGCAAAAAGATTTAGAACCTTCGGTCTTTCCGTCTTAAATGAACGTACAGATTCCGAAATATAGTCCCAATTTACAGCCTGTTCCGGAAATATCCCGACGTGTTTAAAAGATGTCAAGCCCAATCTAAATTTGATGGCCACATCCTTATTTTTATATTCGATATGCCAACGGTCTTGGGCCTGAGGATTTTTCTTCAACCATTCTCCTGAAGTAGCCGAACGACCTTTGAATTTGATATGATAACGCTTGTTCCACTCCGCATCAGTCAATGCCTTAGGCCATACAGCCTGAGGTTCTGGTCTGATTAAAATTAAATCACCAAAACGTTCCAGTTTTTCAAAATCACCACAATCAATGAGTTCATAGTCCTTCCAATGCTGTGGGGTCAATAGTTGTATATTTGTTGCTGCCAAAATCAAAATTTTCCGACAAAACTAAGCTAAATTTCAATATAAAAGAAATCTGCATGATGCTAACACAGATCAAACACATAAAATTACGCGCAATAAAGCCACGTTCCCAGCCCTTATTGCCCCATAGAAGCTTTCGCACTTTTCATTAATGGGCTTGCAAAAACAAAGTTGTTCAATTCCTCCACATCTGACCGCATCATATCCTTATTGGAACCTTCCCAGAATTTCTCTCCTTTATAGAGAAACAAAATATACTCACCAATTCCCATCACAGAATTCATATCATGTGTAACAACGACTGTCGTACATTTCAACTCTTGCGTAATTTTTAGTACCAATTCATCAATAACAATCGAAGTCTCCGGATCCAATCCCGAATTGGGTTCATCACAAAATAGATATTTAGGGTTCATACTAATTGCACGTGCAATTCCAACCCGCTTTTTCATCCCCCCCGAAAGCTCCGCAGGGAACAGTTTATTTCGTCCCTCCAGATTAACCTGTTCCAAACAATGATTTGCACGGTCTAATTTTTCCGCTTTGGACATATCCGTAAACATGTCCAACGAAAACATGATATTCTGCTCTACCGTCATCGAATCAAACAGCGCTGAATTTTGAAAAAGCATACCTATTTCTTTTCGAATAGGAACACGCTCTTCAAAATTCATCCGAGTAAAATCCTTGCCATCAAAAATTACCTTTCCTTTTTCCGGTTGGTGCAGGCCTACGATACATTTCAATAAAGTACTCTTTCCCGAACCCGACCCTCCAATAATCAGACTCACCTTTCCGGGTTCGAAATTTGCACTAATTCCTTTCAGAACATGGTTGTCACCAAACGATTTGTTAATATCTTCGATTTGAATCATAAAATCTTTTTAAAGCATTAATGCGGTTATCACATAATCCGCCGCAAGAATAGTTATACAGCCAACGACAACTGCTTCTGTGCTAGCTTGCCCAACTTCCAACGCTCCGCCCTTTACATTATACCCTTTATAAGCAGATATCGAGGTAATAATAAACCCAAACAAAACAGCTTTAACAAGGGCAACTGTCACCGTGAAGCCGTTGAAGCCATCTTGAATTCCTAAAATATAATCCGCCTGTGTCACAGCGCCCGAAAGGGATCCACCTAACAAACCGCCCACTAAAGCGCACACGATAGAAATAATCACCAACATCGGAATCATGGTGATACCCGCCAATATTTTGGGTAATATCAAATAACCAGGAGCATTGATCCCCATAATTTCCAAAGCATCAATCTGCTCTGTAACACGCATGGATCCGATCTGTGAAGATATAGACGACCCAATTTTCCCCATTAAGACCAATCCCGAGATCGTCGGTCCTAATTCCAAAATATTTGAATCCCGGTTGATCGAACCTATAATTGAATTTGGGATCAAGTCGGATACCATCTGAAAGGCAATTTGCATGGTCATAACAGCGCCAATGAAGGTGGAAATAATAACGATAAGTCCCAGAGATCCTATACCAATATCGGTCATTGCCAATACGGTTTCCTTCCAATAAATTCGCCCTTTCTCCGGTCTTTTAAAAACTGATTTCAGGAGTATGAGATATGCACCAATGTGATGAAAGATCATATTATCTATTTAATTTCAATGTATTACGCCAATTTAACGGCTATACTGAGCCAAGCTATCCATTAAAGGTAATTAATTCCAGCAAATATATAAACAAGCAAAAACCCAAAAAGTATACGAAAAACGAAATTACTTACCGATCAATTAGTCACATTTACCGATTTTTTATGTATAATAGCCTAAACATTCATACGGTATCTCCCAAAGCGACTTACTTTTGAGATATATTAACAAACGGAATTAGTTATGAATACACGAAGAATAACAACTGGTATCACCATTCTCTTTATAGGGGTTGTCTTATTATTATCACAGCTCAACACAATTTCTTTCAACTGGGTAGGTATTTTTAGATACTGGCCGCTGTTTATTGTGCTTGCCGGAATTCGTATGCTGGTACCCAAAGACCAACAGATTGGACAGTTTGTCGCCATCGGTTCTACCGTCGTAATTTTAGGTTTTTTGACTTACATAGGGCTGTCGACACCAAAGGAACCACTTTTAACACAGCTTTTAAAAAGTAAAGGCGTCAACATCAATGTCGACGATCCCAACGATAAAACAAATTATACAACAGAAAAATTAAACGTCCCGCTGGATGATAAAATCCATAGTGCTACCCTAAACCTCGATTTGGGGGCCACTTCATTAAGAAATGATAGTAGCACTACTTCAGAAATCTTCTCGGCATTTAACACCTCAAAAGAATATCTACTGGGCATAACTGTACATGGAGAATCTGCAGACAAATTAGATATCAACCTAAAGGGAAAATTCAAAAACAAGGATTTTAACAGCAAAAACAACAATACGTTTATCGCTTTAAACCCCAACATCCTATGGAATCTGAATTTTGATGTAGGTGCAATTGATGCCAGGTTAGATCTTTCACCCTACAAGATAGAAACATTGGATATCGATGCTGGAGCGACTAGTCTAAAGTTAAAATTAGGTCAACCGCTGGCAACAACTAAAATTTCTATGGATGCTGGAGCCTCCTCTATTGAAATCTCCATCCCCAAAAACGCGGCCTGTCGTATTACAAGCGACAATGCATTATCCTCGACAGATTATGAGGGCGATTTCCTAAAAAGTGAAGGCGAAGTAAAATCGACAAATTACGACTCTGCCGCTCAAAAATTCGATTTCGATATCAACGGTGGCATCGCGTCAATAAAAATTAGAAGATATTAATTGACACCCGATTTTTAGTCAAGAAAAGCTAACTTTGTGTTAGATATGGACACAAGTAATATGTTGACATTACCTGGAATCTATTGCAATTCCAAGGTAGATTATTCGAGATGGAAAACAAGGGAAATTCAGATCGGTGATATTCCCATGGGTGGCGATAATCCCATTCGTATTCAAAGTATGACTACGGTAGATACAATGGATACGATGGGCTCAGTTGAGCAGACCATTCGAATGGTAGAGGCGGGCTGCGAATACGTTCGTATTACCGCTCCAAGTATTAAAGAAGCGCAAAATTTAGCTAACATAAAAGATGAACTTCGCAGAAGAGGCTATAAAGTCCCTTTAGTCGCTGATATTCATTTTACACCAAATGCTGCCGAGGTCGCTGCGCGCATCGTCGAGAAAGTAAGGGTCAATCCCGGTAACTATGCAGACAAGAAGAAATTTGATCAGCTATCTTATACCGATGCTGAATACAAGCGCGAGTTAGATCGCATCTATCAAAAATTCACTCCGCTCGTAAATATCTGTAAGGAAAATGGTACCGCTATGCGTATTGGTACCAACCACGGCTCACTTTCGGATAGGATCATGAGTCATTATGGTGACACTCCGGAAGGGATGGTCGAATCAGCCATGGAGTTTATCCGGATGTGTGAAGATCTGAGTTTCTACAATCTCTGTATCTCCATGAAATCGTCCAACCCGCAGGTCATGGTCAAAGCCTATCGATTGCTGGTCGAAAAAATGGTTTCCGAAAACATGAACTATCCCCTACATCTCGGTGTAACTGAAGCTGGAGACGGTGAAGATGGTCGTGTAAAATCTGCCGTCGGTATCGGAACACTGTTGGAAGATGGATTGGGCGATACGGTACGTGTATCGCTAACCGAAGAGCCTGAACGGGAAGCTCCGGTCGCTATAGCACTTGTCAATAGATATAGCAAAAGAAAGGCAAACATCGCGAGTCAGCCCAAACAAGAGATTGTTCAGCTCTCTCCGGAGACACCACATATTGCTTATGCCAGCCAAGAAGTAAATACCTTCATCGGCGGCTCTTTGGTACCTAGGGTTGTGGTCGACATTTCTAAGGAAAATCTAAAGGACGCTCAGATCCTTACCAAAGTAGGTTATCGCTACGATATCTTATTAGATAAATACCACATGGGTGAGCAGTCTGTAGACTTTGTTTATCTCGCAGACAGTTTACCATCCTTTACGATGCCGGCAAATCTGAAGCAAGTATATAACTATAATACCTGGTCAAAACTTACCGATCAAACCAATATTCATCCCCTCTTTACCTTAGAAGAATTCGTAAAGTCAGACAATAAGGATAAAGTCCTGAATATGGTCAAAATCTGTAATTCAGATTTATTAACCCCATTGTTTGAATCCTTACAGCTAGACAAAACAATCGTATTTATCGTAGAAACCGATTACTTGCACGGTATGGCAGATCAAAGACAGTTCTTTCGAAATCTGCAGGAAATCGGTATTGACAATCCTGTCATTATCAAGCGTTCTTATTTAGCGGAAGAATTCTCAGGACCCATTGGTGATTTTATGAATCCCGAAGAACCGATATCAAAAATACAGCTGTACGCTTCTACAGATCTAGGGGCATTATTAATTGATGGTTTAGGTTCAGGAATTTGGATTGACTCTCCGGCAACGGCATTGGAAAATATCGCCTCACTTTCGTTCGGAATTTTACAGGCGACACGATCCAGAATATCCAAGACAGAATATATTTCCTGTCCAAGCTGTGGCAGAACCTTATTTGATCTCCAAGAAACCACGCAGATGATCCGAAGCCGTACCAATCACTTAAAAGGCTTAAAAATTGGAATCATGGGCTGTATTGTTAATGGCCCTGGAGAAATGGCAGATGCAGACTATGGTTATGTTGGGGCGGGCCCTGATAAAGTGACATTATATAGAGGTCAGCAGGTGGTTAAGAAAAATGTGAGTTCAGCCCATGCCTTAGATGAATTGATCAAGATCATTCAAGATGATGGACTGTGGATCGAAGAACTACAACAAGACCAAAATTAACAAATCAAGCTATACATAAAATAGCAAAGGGGATCATTTGATCCCCTTTGCTGTTTTATGTATACGAATGAACGTACATTACAAATTACCTTTTTATCGAAAAATGTTACTTTCTTATCGAATAGAAAATCTTTTCACCACGGTTTCCGAACCTGCAACTACGCGTACAAAGTAAAATCCTGTCGTTAATTTCCCACCATGCTCAAAGGAAAGATTTTGAATTCCTGAATCCAGATTACCATTCATTAATTGGAGAATCTCATTGCCCAATGCATCCATTACTTTGATAGACACACTCGACGATTTTGCCAATTTAAAAGAAAGATTTATTTGTTCAGCAATCGGATTGTAGAAAACCTTCACATTATTGATAAGTTTCTCTGTCTCCTTGATGTTATTATCTTCTCCGAATGCCTCACTGCCGTCCCAAATATGTTGCGAAATAGTATGGTCATAAGGAGACTTTGCATACACCCGAGTCAACCCGCTACACAATGTCAGTGCGGATAAAAGTGTTAAACAAGCTGCTTTAAGTAGATTTCTCCCCATAGTGTTAAATTAGACTTCAAATACTGGTTACGGTTTAATCAAATATAACGCTAACTATTTGAATTATCAACAACAAAGTTAGTATTTTGTTTAAAAGTTTTTCAGCAAATAGATTCATTCTAAGTTTCTTTTAACAAATTTTAACAGCTCTTGCGCATGTCAAAGTAAATGCTAAAATTTGGCGCAGGAAATGTACCTACTTAAAGTACAGGCAAAAAGTATATTTTTGCAGTATATTTTGAAATAAAATAATTGATAAATGGCAGACAACAGTCATCACAACAGTATCAATAAGGTGAGTTTCGCCGGATTATTGATCAGTTTAGGAATCGTTTTTGGAGATATCGGAACTTCTCCATTGTATGTTTTCAAAGCAATCATGGGACAAGGAGCCATTCAAAAAGACTTAGTCTTGGGCGGGCTATCCTGTGTTTTTTGGACACTGACGCTCCAAACAACAGTAAAGTATGTTTGGATCACACTCCGGGCAGACAATAAAGGTGAAGGCGGTATCCTATCCCTCTATTCATTGGTACGCAAACGTGCCCCTTGGTTAATTTTCCCGGCGATGATCGGTGCAGCGACCTTGTTAGCGGACGGAATGATCACCCCTGCCATCACAATATCCTCGGCTATTGAAGGTTTGGATCTCAAATTCCCAGGATTACCTACAGTACCTATTGTAGTTACAATTATCTCCTTATTGTTTATTATCCAACGATTTGGAACATCTGTTGTAGGAAAGGTTTTCGGCCCATTGATGACCATCTGGTTTACAATCATTGGTGTAATCGGTTTATCTCATCTTCACCTCGCACCAGAAGTGATGAAAGCGATCAACCCCTATTATGCTTTCCATATTTTGATTACCTACCCCCATTCGCTATTACTGATCGGTGCCGTGTTTTTATGTACTACAGGTGCCGAAGCATTGTATTCGGATATGGGACACTGCGGTAAAAACAATATCCGCATCAGCTGGATCTACGTAAAAATCACACTTATACTAAATTATTTCGGACAAGGAGCCTGGTTGTTGACACAGGAAGGACGTGTCCTTGGAGGTGAAAATCCGTTCTACTCAATCATGCCCGATTGGTTTATAGGCTACGGTATCGCTATCGCGACGATTGCAGCGGTCATCGCCAGTCAAGCCATGATATCCGGATCCTATACCTTAATCTCGGAAGCAGTACGGTTGAATATATGGCCCAAGGTGGCTATCCGCTACCCCAGTGAACATAAAGGTCAGTTGTATGTACCATCCATCAATTTAATTTTATGGGTCGGCTGTATGATTGTCATCTGGGTTTTTGAAGAATCAAGCCGTATGGATGCAGCCTATGGTCTTGCGATCAATTTAACGGTATTGATGACCACGATTTTAATGGGATACTTCCTCGCCATGAAAAAAGTCAACCGTGTACTAATTGCGGTATTTTTGATTGCTTATTTTGTTATTGAACTAACTTTCTTAATAGGAAATGGTGTCAAAATAGCCCATGGTGGTTGGTTGACTCTTCTGCTTGCTACTGCGCTATATATAACAATGTATTGCTGGTACACAGCGCGAAAAATTAAAAATCGTTTTGTTAACTTCATTAACATCAATAAATACTACCCCATTATCTCCGAATTGAGCGAGGACAAATCCGTCCCTCCCTATGCGTCGCATTTGGTCTATCTGACAAGTGCAAATTTCAAATCCGAGATAGAGGCTAAAATTATTTATTCAATTATTAATAAAAAGCCAAAACGTGCGGATGTATATTGGCTCGTCCACGTTGATGTGATGGATCATCCACATACAAAAGAATATTCAATCGATCAGCTTATCCCGGGTAAGTTAATACGGGTTGATTTTAAACTTGGCTTTAGAGAGGAACAGCGCATCAGTCTACTGTTCAGAAAAGTAGTTGAGGAAATGGTGAAAAAAGGTGAAATTGACATCACCAGTCAATACGACACCCTACGTAAACACAATATTCCTGGTGACTTTAAGTTTGTTGTTTTGGAAAAAGTACTCTCCAAAACCAACCAGATGACATGGATAGAAAAAGTAATTATGGACATCTATGGTTACCTCAAAAAAATGAGTTTGTCCGAAGAAAAAGGTTTTGGTTTAGATTCCAGCTTTGTTACAATTGAACGGGTTCCGCTCAATTTTCCACAGACTTCAGAGGTCCATCTCATACGGAAAGATTAAGACTCCTCAAGGTGATGCTCAAGCATCACCTTTTTTATTCAATAGAATTGCATTACTTTTGTTGCAAATAATACATCATGGCAGACGCTAATCCAAAAAAGAAATTACATCCTAGAAATAGACATCTCGATAACTACAATTTTGAAGAATTGAGCAAAGTGGAACCTTCGCTCAAAGATTTTGTTATAGAAAATGCGTATAAAGTAAAGTCCATCGATTTTAACAACCCCGATGCTGTTAAAACGTTAAACAAGGCACTTCTAAAAAAATATTACCACATTCAACACTGGGATATCCCCAAAGAGAATCTTTGCCCCCCTATTCCGGGCCGGGCAGATTATATTCATTATATCGCAGACGTTCTTGCATGGGACAATAATGGTGAAATTCCAAAAGGCGGAAACATCCACGTCCTCGACATCGGTGTTGGTGCAAATTGTATCTACCCCATCATCGGACATCAGGAGTATGGATGGAGCTTTGTAGGGTCTGAAATCATCAAGAGCGCATACAAAAACGCCATCGAGATAACACGGACAAATATGAGCTTAAAAAAGAGCATACAGATCCGCCTCCAAAATAATCCGAAGGCCATATTCAAAGACATTATTCTTCCAGGGGAAAAATATGATGTGGTGATCTGTAATCCCCCATTTTTTAGCTCTCAGACCGAGGCTTTACAGCAGTCCATCCGTAAGACCACAGGTATCAAAGACGCTAAAATAGACGAAAAACCGGTCACACAGGCATTTTCTGGACAAGGAAGCGAGTTATGGTGCGATGGTGGTGAAAAAGCGTTCTTGTCACGCATGATCTTTGAAAGCCAATTTCACAAAGATCAAGTAAAATGGTTCACAACATTAGTTGCCCACCGCGAAGACATTCGCTTTCTACAACACAAACTAAAGAAAATAAACGTAAAAGAGACCGAAGTGATCCGCATGGAACAAGGTAATAAGGTAAGCCGGATCCTTTTATGGAGATTCTAATAAGTCCATGATATTAAAAAAAAGGAGCTATCTTTTATGCAGATAGCTCCTTTTCTTTGATCCATTACTGTACGACGCTTCTCCTATACTAGGCTTGCGCCTGTTTATTTAACTTTGAATGTTTATAGCCATACATAAAATATACAGCCAATCCAATCACGAGCCAGATCACAAATATTATCCAGTTACTTGCCCCCAGCTCCGTCATTAAATACAGATTGATCAGAATACCAACGACAGGCAATAGGGAAAAGTTCATTTTAAAGCTATAAATCCCCAGTCCAAGCCAAGTTAACCAAAATATGATGACTAACATTTTATGTTCTAGAATTTCAAGGATGGTAAGCGATTTCCACTCCTGTATCGTCTCTTGCGCATAGCTAAAAATAAACACAATAGCAATCAGTAGCCCTGCACCAACCAAATACTTACCGTTGATGTAAGGAACTTTAAATTTGGATTTTGCCGATAAACCCGAATAATCCATATACAATACACCGGCGCACACAAGTATAAAGGCAAAAAAGGTACCGACGCTCGTTAAATCCACAAAGAAATCCATTTTAAAAAATAACGAAGGGATAGCAACCACCAAACCCGTTACAATAGTTGCAAACGAAGGTGTTTTATATTTTGGGTGAATGGTCGCAAATTTCTTCCACAACAAACCATCCCGACTCATCGTCATCCAGATTCTTGGTTGCGCCAATTGATACACCAGCAAGGCACTGGTGATGGCAATCACAGAGGTCACCGATATAATTCCGGCCATATGGTCAAAGCCCACATATTTAAACACGAAAGCAAGCGGATCCTTCACATTTAATTCGGTGTAATTAACCATCCCCGTCAAGACTAAGGTAATAGCGACATACAATACAGTACAAATCAATAGGCAATAGATCATCGCCTTAGGTAGATCGCGCTGCGGGTTTTTACACTCTTCGGCAGTTGTGGAGATCGAATCGAATCCGATAAAGGCAAAGAAAACCGCGGCCACACTTCCGAGTACACCTTTGAGGCCGTTCGGCGCAAAAGGTGTCCAATTTTCAGGTTTAATGAAAAATATACCCCCAAAAATTACGGCAAGGATAATCGCTACCTTGATCATAACCATAATCATACTCGCTTTCTGGGACTCTTTGATTCCGATATAAACCAACCAAGTAACCAAAAATGTAATGACACCTGCTGGTAAATCGAAAATAATAGGCATTCCTCCTATTCGTGGTGCACTATTAAAAGCATCCAGACCATGTTGGTCGATTGCGGTCAGTGCAGCCGCACCATGTTGGTTCATCTTCTCTACAGCATCATAAGCATAGCCTGGCGCCATGGACAACCAAGCCGGTATGTGGAGTCCAAAGCCCTCCAGCATGGAGACAAAATACTGCGACCAGGAAATGGCAATAACCGTATTGGAAACAGCATACTCCAAGACCAATGCCCAACCTATAATCCATGCAAACAACTCACCAAAGGCCACATAAGCGTATGTATATGCTGAGCCAGACACAGGAACTGTACTGGCAAATTGCGCATAGGCCAATGCCGTAAAAACACAGGCAAAAGCCGTAAAAACGAAGAGGAGTGATACCGCTGGTCCACCTTCATAACTCGCCAATCCAATTGTGCTGAAGATTCCAGCCCCTACAATAGCGGCGATACCCAACGAAACCAGATCTGTTACCCCCAATACCTTTGCAAGGCCCGTCCCCTCCTCTTTTTGAGTGTCATGCAGAATCTGATCAACACTTTTCTTCCGAAAAAGTCTATGTGACATGTAAATTTAGTTTTTGATACTTAAAATTATGCGAAAATAAATATTTTCAAGGTCTTATACTATTGGTATTTTCTGACAGACTAATTAAAGTCCACCAGCTCATATTGAATATACTGGTAAATTTCTTGATAATCGGTCATCTGCGTATGTAAATAGGAAATCAGCTGTTCTGTCAGAAGCTGTCTTTGCTCCACTGAAACTTCAAATTTCCACAATCGCTTACAAATATTGAAAAGCGCACCTGCAATTTTTTCTACCTGTGCATAGTCATAAATATACGCCCACTCAATAAACTGATGATAGAACTTTTCAAACTTAGGAATATCACTCAGCTGATTAATTTTCAAAAACTTCCGAACAGCATCTTCATTGACATGTACCAGTGCAGCGTAGAATTTATCGATGGAGACCGCTTTATTTTGTGTTAGGATATGATCCAACAATAGCTCCAACGCAATATGGGCCATAAAGGACGGACGGATAGGCAGCCCGGCTAAACTAGACTGGATTTTTAGTTTCAGCTGATGTGTATGATGAAAAAAGTAAGGTGAATTGTGAAATAGACGATCGACCTCGATATGACGATTCCAGCCTATGTACAATTGTTCCAGTAAAGGATTGTCCAAGAGCTCATCTTCATACTGACGCGGTTTTAGCATAAAGGATTTATCCGCATTTTTTAATAGATCGGGTAACAATCCACCCACCATACGTTCGGGATTAGTTGCAAACCGTTCAAAATAGAAATGTGATAAAAAATTCATACCAGCTTATTAGCGTGTGCTTTTATGGGAAATAATTCGCTCAATATACGCTTAATCTCCTATCTTTGCATCTTGTAAATTAAAAAATTAAATCCATTTAACAATGAGCTTTGTAGAAGAATTACGTTGGAGAGGCATGTTGCAAGATATTATGCCAGGCACTGAAGACTTACTGAATAAAGAAAAAGTCGCTGGTTATATCGGCTTTGATCCCACAGGCGACTCTCTACACGTAGGACACTTGACGCAAATCATGACGTTGATCCATTTCCAAAATGCAGGCCACAAACCAGTTGCCCTGGTTGGAGGAGCAACAGGCATGATCGGAGACCCTTCTTTCAAATCTGCAGAGCGTAACTTGTTGGACGAAGCTACCTTACACCATAATGTCGCTTGTCTGAAAAAACAGTTAGGCAAATTTCTTGAATTTGGAGAAGGGGAAAATGACGCCCAAATGGTTAATAATTACGACTGGTTTAAAGATTTTAAATTTTTGGATTTTATTCGTGATATCGGTAAAATGATTACCGTTAACTATATGATGTCAAAAGATTCTGTAAAAAAACGTCTGGAAGGCGACAATGGTCTTTCATTTACAGAATTTACCTATCAATTGATTCAAGGATATGACTTCTACTATCTTTGGAAGCACCACAACTGTAAAGTTCAAATGGGCGGGTCGGACCAATGGGGTAACATCGTAACAGGAAGCGAAATGATCCGTCGCCAAGATCAGGGAACAGCCTATGCCATCACGACGCAATTAATCAAAAAAGCCGACGGCCAGAAATTTGGAAAGACCGAATCTGGTGCCGTATGGTTAGATCCAAAGAAAACCTCTCCATATAAATACTACCAATTTTGGTTGAATACGTCAGATGATGATGCTAAAAACTGGATCAAAATTTTCACACTCAAACCTCAGGAAGAAATTGAGTCCATTATTGCAGAACATGATGCAGCGCCACACTTACGTTTAGTTCAAAAAGCACTGGCAAAAGATATCACCATTCGTACCCACTCCGAAGAAGCGTACGAAACTGCGATCAAAACTTCTGAATTTCTTTTTGGAAATGGCTCTTTAGAATTCTTAAACAACTTAGATCACGACGCAGTTTTAGAGGTATTTGAAGGCATTCCGCAGTTTCAGGTCGCTAAAGCAGATCTCGCAGCAGGCATCAATATTCTTGATTTACTAGCTGTTCAGACACAGGTATTCCCCTCAAAAGGTGAAGCCCGCAAAATGCTTCAGGGCGGCGGCGTTTCTATCAACCGAGAAAAAGCAACCGATATTGAAGATTCGATTACGGACAATCACCTTGTAAACAATAAATATATAGTTGCACAACGCGGTAAAAAGAATTACTACTTGATTATTGCAGGTTAATGATCAGCAGTATCCTGATTTAATAATCCATAAACATAAAAAAGTCCCTTTTGAACAAAGTAAAAGGGACTTTTTTATGCAATCCAATGTTAATCTTCCTCCGCAGAAGAAATCGGTTCGGTTATTTTAATAGTTTTTCAAATGCTTTGCGTGAAGCTCCCCTAAAATGTACTTCCCCACAATAGCGGTACCCTAACTTTTCGAACACATGCAGCATACCCCCATTGTCAAAATTAGTATCCACCTTAATACTATAAACGTCATGATCAACAGCGATCTCCTCCACCCCGGACATAATAGCCGTCCCCACACCTTTCATATGCGGATCCTGCGCCGAGGCCAGTCGGTGTATACCGACATAAGGACCATCACTTAACCATTTTCCGTCAATATCATTATATGCAGGTTCGACATCAAAAATAATAGCAACATAACCTACAATCCGACGCTCCACTTCAACGACATGCCCGTAGCCCTTATCAATATCCGACTGAACCACATCTTCATTCGGATAACCATCTTGCCATTGTCGGCTACCTTGTTCTTTCCTGAGGGCAATTGCTTGTTGTATAATTTCCCAAATCCGTCCTTTATCAGCTAATGTCGCTTTTCGTATTTCAAACTTGTTCATGCTATCTCTTATTTTATTCGTAAAACTACATATTTTAGAGCAACTCTAAAGAATAGGCAAAAACAGAAACAATCTTTAGCCATATCCCATATTCTTTAGCCCACCCCACTTGCAGGGCATACTATTTGCTAGCCATTATACCTATCAAGCTTTTTAGCTACATCTAAATTTATTCATTCATAAAAAACGACAAACTTAAAATAATTAGGCTATCGGCATCTTTAAAATACTATCAAAATAACTAAGTTTGTAAGCAGTATAATTGTGAGCTTTTCAATGTCAAACAAAGGAAATACATTTAGGCAGACAGGGAATTCAGTTTCCGGCAAACGTGCCCCTCAAAAGGAATCAACAACATTTAAAAAAGAAAAAAGTCAAAAAAATAGTGTACCAAGAGATTATTCTGATGCACAGCAAAAGGCTGTCAAGATATTAGGGATTTTATTGATCTTGCTTTCATTAGCATTTGCTACCGCTTTCGTATCCTACCTATTCACTTGGGAAGACGATCAAAGTTATATCGCAAAAACTAATGGCGGATGGTCAACATTATTTAGATCTACGGAAGAAATTCATGATGAAAGTGTTGATCTACCCGTTGTTGACAATAAACTAGGGAAATTTGGTGCATTGCTTGCCAACCAATTCATGTACGAATGGTTTGGTGTCGCATCTTTTCTTTTTATCCCGGTATTATTCATTTTAGGATATCGCCTGTTGTTCAAGAAATCATTACTTCCGTTGTACCGTACGGTAGTCTATTCTTTCGTTGCTATCGTTTTTATCTCGGTAACATTAGGCTTCCTGCATGGATTTATGGCCGATACACCGCATATGCTTGAGGGCAAATTTGGCTTTTGGACCAATAAATTATTGGAAGCACAAGTTGGCATTGTCGGCGTTGGCTGTATTTTGGCCTTTGCATATCTGACAACTTTAATTTTACTTTACAATCTTGATTTCAAGTTTGTCCTTTTCAGCAATAGAAAATCCAAGTCATTCTCCGAAGATACGGACGAAGAGGATGAGGATGAATACGCTCCACAAAATCTTAGAAACAAAATTCATATTGAAGATGATTCCATCCAGTCGGTGCGAGAATCTTTCCAACGGTCAACGTCAATCAATGAGCGATTTCAATCTGCTCGGGACAAAGAGGTACAGGAAGAACTTCAGCGTCCTGCCTTTACGCATCACCCTGTACCCGAAGTACAAATTGATCCGAAGGACAAAGTGGTGCTCACCTTCGACGATAGTCCGCTTGAAAGAACAGAGAATACACCTTCAATCAGTTTTACAATTGATCAGCCAAATGAAGAATTTGAAGCCGAAGACTTACCGTTAATCCAGGAATATCAAGCGCCGAAAATCGAAGCAGAACCCCAACGAGAGCCAGAAGCTATTATTGAACCCGATGCAGTACCCGGTCTGGTGGTCGAAGATATCAAAGAGGAAAAAGAAATTACCGCCAGTGATCTTGTGGCCCAATTCGGACAGTATGACCCAAAATTGGATCTTTCTGGCTACCAACATCCGGCATTGGATTTATTGAAGGACTATGGTGGTGGTAAAATTACCATCAATCAACAGGAACTCGAAGCGAACAAAAATAGGATTGTTGATACACTGAGAAACTATAGCATCGAGATCGAAAGCATCAAGGCAACGATAGGACCAACGGTGACTTTGTATGAAATTATACCAAAACCAGGTGTACGGATTTCAAAAATCAAAAATCTGGAAGATGACATTGCCTTAAGTCTTGCGGCCTTAGGTATCCGGATCATTGCACCGATGCCCGGAAAAGGAACTATTGGTATTGAGGTACCAAACTCCAGTCCGGAAATGGTGTCCATGCGATCGGTCCTTGCTACGGAGAAGTTTCAGAAAACAGATATGGATCTCCCGATCGCTTTAGGTAAGACAATTTCAAATGAAGTGTATATTGCCGATTTAGCTAAAATGCCTCACCTTCTGGTTGCGGGGGCTACCGGGCAAGGTAAATCAGTAGGTATTAACGCGATTCTGACCTCTCTACTGTATAAAAAGCATCCAGCCGAACTAAAATTTGTCCTTGTTGACCCTAAGAAAGTGGAACTTTCTCTATTCAAAAAAGTAGAGCGCCACTTCCTTGCAAAATTGCCTGACGACGGAGATGCGATTATCACCGATACGAAGAAAGTAATCAACACCTTAAATTCCCTCTGTATAGAAATGGATCAACGTTATGATTTGTTAAAAAATGCGCAGGTACGGAATTTAAAGGAATATAATGCAAAATTTATCAATCGCAGATTAAACCCTGAGGAGGGTCATCGATTCTTACCATATATCGTTCTTATTGTTGATGAGTTTGCCGACTTGATGATGACAGCAGGAAAAGAGGTCGAAACACCGATTGCACGATTGGCACAATTGGCCCGTGCGGTAGGAATTCACCTGGTTATTGCAACCCAGCGTCCTTCTGTCAATATCATTACCGGTACAATCAAGGCCAACTTCCCTGCACGTCTGGCATTCCGTGTGTTGTCGAAAGTCGATTCACGGACCATTCTAGATACAGGCGGTGCAGATCAGTTGATCGGTCGGGGTGACATGCTTCTAGCGACTGGAAGTGATTTGATACGTATTCAATGTGCTTTTGTGGATACGCCTGAGGTTGAACAAATTTCCGATTACATCGGTGCGCAACGAGGCTATCCTTCGGCATTTATGCTTCCGGAGTACGTAGACGAAAACGGAGATGGTTCTGGTAGTGTAGATTTTGACCCCAAAGACCGCGATCAGTTGTTCGAAGAAGCTGCCCGATTGATTGTCATGCATCAGCAAGGCTCAACTTCATTAATCCAACGTAAATTAAAATTGGGTTATAACAGAGCAGGACGAATCATCGATCAATTGGAAGCTGCAGGAATTGTAGGTCCATTTGAAGGAAGTAAGGCCCGGGAAGTGCTTTATCCAGATGAGTATTCATTAGAACAATTTTTGGAGACGTTAAGAAAGGACAACTAAGATGAAAAAACAAGTATGGTTTATTGTAGGTCTGCTAATCATGGCATACAGCCAAAACAGTTATGCACAAAATGACGCTGCTGCCAAGGCGCTACTGACGAAAGTAAGCCAAAAGTACAATGCATACAAAACAATACAGGCCAATTTCTCATTAGATATTAAACAAGCTAATGGCGGCTCGCATACTGATGCCGGAACAATATACCTGGACAAGAGTAACAACAAGTACCAGCTCAATACCAAAAATCAAGTATTGATATCGGATTCCAAGACACAGTGGAATATCATGAAAGCGGAAAAAGAAGTTGAAATCTCAGAAGCAAGCAATTCGACCAACGAGATCAATCCAACAAATATATTCAGCTTTTATACCACCGGTTTTAAATATACCTTGACCAATACAGAAAAGGTAAAAGGGCTTACACTAAGTGTTGTTGAATTAAGTCCTCTTGATAGCAAAAAAAACTATTCAAAGATCAAGCTGCGCATTAACAAAGCAAGCAGTCTGATCTATGATACCACCGTATTTGATAAAAGTGGTAATCGCTATACGTATACATTAACTTCTCAGGAAGGTAATAAGGCGCTTTCCGGTAGTCTATTCGTATTCAACAAAAATGATTATAAAGGCTTCGACATCGTCGATCTGAGGTAAAAATAGAACAATACTACAGGTCTGATTAAAGACAGTACAATAAAAAGGGCTTTCCACTATGCAGTGGAAAGCCCTTTTTATTGTGAAGTACACTATTTTACAGCATGTTCGGTTCCTTATCCAACGTCTCACTTTCTTTATTGGCATAACGTGAATAGCCATGCTTCTGTGGATGTTCGATAATTTCCTTCATAGAAACAAGTTTGTACACATACGAACCCGTTTCATTATTCAATTTCAAGGCAAAATAGTCGTCCTTTTTTTGTCTTCTTATAGAACCTCTTAAACTGCCATCACCAACATTATACGCCGCAGCAACCAAGGTCCAGTTACCAAATTGGCCATAGAGGTATTTGAGGTATCTCGCTGCAGCATGCGTAGATTTAACAAGATCCTTTCGGTCGTCTACCGTACCATTGACTTTTAAGCCATACAAACGGGCTGTTGCCGGCATAAATTGCCAATAGCCACCAGCTCCCTTCGATGAAACAACAGCTTTACTAAGGCCACTTTCCACCAATGGAATGTACTTGAAATCTTCCGGAATACCATGTGATTTAAGGATCTTTGCAATCATAGGCAAGTAGGTCTCTGCCTTTTTGTGCATATCGTACGATCCTGTTTTTTTAAACGAGAATCGACTGAAAAATTTACGCAATTTACTTTCCACAAGCGGACGATCCATCGGTAATGAATCTTCGGCAAATGTCAATGAATTCATATACGATTCAAAGGAATTGCTTTTTTCTTTTTTTTCTTCTTCATCCCCATGATGAACGGGAACTACTACGAGCTTCGGTTCAACGATCTTATCGCCGTTTGAAGCATTGTTGTGTGGGGTTGAGTATAACTTTGACAGCAATAAAGCAAACAAAATCAAACTACTACATAAAACTTTCTTTCTTATCATTCACTCCCTTAATGCTACCCTATCCACGACTGCAATCGATCAAAAAATAGCTTGGTTCAAATTCAAGGGTACAAAGGTAAACACTATTTATTTAAAAAACAAATAGTTACATTCTAGACAACTTAAAGCGGGTTTGTTAGCGTAAAAACGCAGCAAATTCAAGAAAAGACAAAAAGATAAGGATTTTTTCGCAAAACCCAAAATTATACCTAACTTTGTCGTTCACATTTTAGCAAAACACAATGCCATTCAGCAATAAAAGGAACAGTCGTGATGACAACTCCAGAAAGTCACGAGGCAACTCAGATAGTTTCAAATCTAGAGGCGATAAGAACAATAGTTTCGGAAAAAAATCATATGGGTCGAATGACCAATCTGAAAGAGGCTCTTTCAGAAAAGATGATAATCGTGAGAACAGATCATTCGGATCTAAAAAATTCTCAGACAAACCTTCCTTCCGAGGAGATAACAATTCCTTCCGTTCAAAAGATAATTCAGAAAAATCCTTTGGTAGAGGAGGCCGCTCATTTGATAAAAATGATTCTTCAAGATCTTTTGACAAAAAAGATTCCTTCAATAAATTTGATAGATCAGAACGTTCTTTTGACAAAAAAGATAACTTCAAACGTTCCGATAGAAATGACTCTTCAAGATCTTTTGACCGTTCAGAACGTTCTTTTGATAAAAGAGATAGTTTCAAACGTACAGATAGAAATGATTCCTCAAGATCTTTTGACCGTTCAGAGCGTTCTTTTGATAAAAGAGATAGTTTCAAACGTTCAGACAGAA
>NZ_DDKA01000006.1:0-3065 GCF_002339225.1 Sphingobacterium sp. UBA2610 | reverse complement strand
CAAACGTTCAGACAGAAATGACGCTCCAAGATCTTTTGACCGTTCAGAGCGTTCTTTCGATAAAAAAGATAACTTCAAACGTTCAGACAGAAATGACAGCCCAAGATCATTCGATAGATCAGAGCGTTCTTTTGACAAAAGAGACAGTTTCAAACGTTCAGACAGAAATGACTCTTCAAGACCTTCTAACAGAAAGTTTGATGGCGATAAAAGTAGAAATTTTGACGACAACAAAAACTTTGGTGATAAACAATATATTAAACGTCCAAAGAAAAAAGCAGAGGATGCAGAAGATGACGGCTTAGTTCGTTTAAATCGTTACATCGCCAATGCTGGTATCTGTTCAAGACGTAAAGCGGATGAGCTTATCACTGCTGGTGTTATTTGGGTAAATGGAGAACCTGTTACGGAATTGGGTACCAAGGTGGATCCTGCAACAGATGAAATCCGTTACAACAACGAACGTCTAAAACGTGAAAAAAATGTTTATGTTTTGTTGAACAAACCAAAAGATTATATCACGACTACAGATGATCCGCAGGAGCGTCATACCGTAATGGAACTTGTTTCTAAAGCGACAAAAGAAAGAATCTATCCTGTTGGTCGTCTTGACAGAAACACAACAGGACTACTTTTGATGACAAATGATGGTAGTCTTGCTGAAAAACTTTCACACCCGCGCAACAGCATCAGCAAAATCTATAATGTCGAGTTAAACAAAAGCCTTACACAAGGCGATTTTAACAAAATCAGCTTTGGTATCGAATTAGAGGACGGTGTAATTAAACCAGATGACTTGAGCTATGTTCAAGGCGGATCGAAACGTGAAGTCGGTATCCAAATCCACTCGGGGAAAAATCGTATCGTACGTCGTATTTTTGAGTCATTAGGATATGAAGTCGTTAAATTGGATCGTGTGGTTTATGCAAACTTAACGAAAAAAGACCTTCCACGTGGCCGTTGGAGATATTTAGAAGAGCGTGAAATCGTGCAGTTAAAGCACCTGATTTAATCGCTTAAGCAGATAAATAAAAATAAAGGACGGTCATTCAGTTAACCGTCCTTTATTTTTTATATTTGCTCTTTCAAATAATAAAACAAAGAATATGACTGATCCGAAAACACTTTCATCCGTTGCGGAATTCCATAAAACATTCCAACATCCAATCCTAGACACGCCTACTATTCCATCTGAACAAAGATGTGCCTTACGGGTATCGTTGATCGCTGAGGAATTAAAAGAATTAGAAGAGGCCATCCGGGATAAAGATTTGGTCGAGATTGCAGATGCGCTATGTGACATTCAATATGTACTTGCTGGAGCGGTATTGGAATTTGGTTTAAAAGATAAATTCTCTGCTCTTTTTGATGAAGTTCAACGTTCCAATATGAGCAAAGCATGTAAAGACGAAGCAGAAGCCATCGCTACACAGGAGCACTATAAATTAAAAGGTGTAGAATCCTATTATAAAGAAGTTGATGGCAAATTTCTGGTATTCAGAACAGCTGACAATAAAACGTTAAAATCCATCAATTACTCTCCAGCCGATCTAAAAACAATTGTTGAGGGCTAAATAAAAGATGGTAATCGTACCCTTTTTTTGTAGGTAAACAGCAAAGGCTTCATTAGAGAAGCCTTTGCTGTTTTTATAGCGCTGAATATATTCATTAAACGCGATAGCATACAATGATCTATCAAAAGAGTATAAAATATTAGGAACGGCTAAAAAAGACTCCCCTGCACGACCTGACGTGCTTCCAATCCCTTATCGATGTATGTTTGAATACCTGATTTCGGTAAGCCCCAATTCGGGGCAATTAACAATTCTTTATCTGCAATCCCGAAAATACGTTGAATGATCAGATCAGGACGCAATCGAGGAATAAACTTCGCTAAGAACTCGGTGTAACCTTCCATCGAAAAAAGTTCAAAGGGCTCACGTTTGAACTTAACCCCCATAATAGATCCCTCTACAATATGTAGGTGATGTAGCTTCACAAATTTAATCTGTGGAAAGCGGTTGATTTCATCTGCATATTTCAACATCATTTCTTCAGATTCCCACGGGAAGCCAAAGATGGTATGCACACAAAGCTCCAACGGAGTATCTTTCAGCATATTCATGGCCTGAACAAATTCGTCGTGAGAACAGCCTCTATTGATCTGCTCCAATGTATCGTTGTAAATAGATTCCATACCCATTTCCAAATCCACATCGTAACGATCTGTATAAGACTCCAACAATGCTATCTTTTCAAAATCCAAACAATCAGGACGTGTACCCACAGAAAGACCCAAAGTATTTTCAGGATCAATACTTAAAGCCTCATCATACATCATCTTCAGTAGATGAGTCGGCGCATATGTATTTGTATTTGGCTGGAAATAAATAATAAACTTCTCAGCGCCATAGCTATTACGTGCTCTTTCAATACCCGATTCCACCTGCTCGCGTATAGAAGGAATTTTCCGGGCAGTATCCGGTGTAAAAGAATCTACATTACAGTACGTACAACCACCATAGCCCTTACTACCATCACGATTGGGGCAGGTAAAATTACCATCCACAATCACTTTAAACACTTTCTGTCCGTTATACTTTTGCTTTAAATAAGCCCCGTAATGATTATACGGTTTAATTCCGTTGTCCAATAATGTACCCATTGCGCTGCAAAGTTACTCAATAAAAATCATAATTGTATTATTGCTCAGGAACAAAGCACTATGACATCACCCATTGTTGCGTCATTGTAAAAGATATCAGTTGTAAGGATAAACACTATTTTTACAGTAATAGATAGGCAGGTAGCTAAACGAAAGAAGCCCTTGACTGTTTCCAGCAAGGGCTTCCGTGTAAAAAAAGGCACCGACCTACTCTCCCACCTGTTACGGCAATACCATCGGCTCTGGCGGGCTTGACTACTCTGTTCGGAATGGGAAGAGGTAGACACCGCCGATATAGGCACCTAAAAATCTTTATTGGTCTGTCTTATGATAATATATCATCGTCAGGCCAACTGACATATATATTGAAAGATCATTTTAAAAATTAAAGAGGAAGACA
>NZ_DDKA01000005.1:0-155193 GCF_002339225.1 Sphingobacterium sp. UBA2610 | reverse complement strand
ATTTGGGATATGCTGGCAATTAGCCATGATCAGCAGCATACGGATATACCAGGTACATGCAATGATCATGATGGGAAATTGGATCCCATAAAGTTTGAAAAGGTCTGTCTTTCTCCAGAAAAACAGATGTGCCATTGCGCAGATGATAAAGGCTGTCGGTATGCCCTTTTTTACAGCTGTCCAAAAGGGTTGTGAGCTGATCAGCAGCTGGTAGGGAAGGCGGTCAAATAGTGCTATGCTGCTGACCTGAATACAGACAAAAAAGATAACGAAAAGCTGCATGACGCGTTCTTGGCCACGCATTTCCAGAAATGGGATAAGAATGATCATTGCCCCGATGCTATAGACGCGCTCGCTATGTGACCGGGCCCAGAAAATCCCATATAAGGTAATCAGTACAGCAATTGCAATAAATACATAATTGCGGCTAAATAGCAGTCTAAATTTCTTTATCGTCCTCATGATTTATGGTTTAATAATCAGTGAAGTTTTACGCTATAAATTTACCCACTATAGCATGAAATTTCAGTGAATATCCCAACCATTTCAATGAAGGTCAATTTTTTACAATGAGGGCTAATTTCTTGACAGCGAAATAGGATTTTCTAGCAACAAAGAATTAAATTTTTCATCCAGCAGGGGAATTATTTGAACCGTAAAACGATGCAAAAGCATTGATTTAAGTTAGTTGGACATCGTTTAATAAATAATTGGCTAAATTTATATAACAAAAATAAGTATGTAAATTTTAATAGCGTTATTAAAATGTCGTCTGTACATGAAAAGTTTTAGCAAAAATAGATATCAGGATAATAGAACATTGACGGTGCAGTATCCCGATGGGATCTGGCAGTTGATTGCATCTTTCATTTTTGGAGGATTCTGTTGGTATCTGGGCTATCGGGGCGCCTTGGCGGAATGGCTTTTAGACTGGCCGGTAACCTATAGCTATCTATTTTTTGTATTGATGGTAGCGATTATTTTCTTTTATATACGATTGGTTATCGTAATATTAGACAAAAAGCAGAACTGGCTGGTTAACCCCGAAAAACGCGCCGGTATGCAATTATTTTTTTGCTGCATACTTCCGACGCTTTTATTGTTCTGGATCATTGGCCCCGATCCACAGGCGAAGGATGAATGGCTGCTGTTTCCTTTAATGGTCATATTTAGCGGTATTCTGGTCCTGAACATGTCCTATACAGTTTATTTCTACGTCGCTGTTTACCACAGGCAAAAAATATTGATTTTAGAACAGAAAGAAACTATCCTGCAGCAGGAATCAAGAACGATAGATCTCCAGGAGCAGATTGAGCTGCTTTCTCCGGGCATCGAAGAGCTGAAAGAGATCCTGGAAACAGCAGGGGAAGATAGAGATGTGGATTCAATGGATGAAATAGACTCAGCTCTGTTAAGATCCATGGATCTGGAACAGGAAGTATTCCTGCTCAATAATAAAATCTTGTCCCAAAAGATATCCTATAAGGATATCGGGATTTTTACTTATAAAAATGGTATAGTCAGCCTTTATTTAAGAACTGCGATGGACGAAAATCTGACTTGTGGCGAGCAGCGCAGTTTAAAGGAAGTTGTCAATAGCACGAAGGGATTTGTACAAAAGATAGACCGGGATAAGGCTATACCTTTGGATATGATCCAAGCTTGCCTGCAACTGAAACGGGGCCGATTGCGTATCCTGCTCAAAATCCCTTTTGAGGGAAGGTATAATTTTGAGGTATCCGATAAAATTGCAAAACATATCAGAGAATGGGTCATGATGCAGGTGCCAATAGAAAAGGAGCAATAAAATTGAATAGATGAACTTTAATAGATAGATTATGGAAAAAGTAAGGGACAATACCTGGAAATGCCGAGCTACTGGTAAAGTTGGATTTCCTTCTTTAATTGAGGCGCAATGGGCAATGCTTCACTTTAAGTTCAGATCCCGGATGAAAAACAAACTGGATGGTAAACGTATCAAACACAGGATGGGTAAAGATGCCTGCAAAAGGGCTTATTATTGTAAGTTCTGTAAAGGTTACCATATTACCACTTGGGAAAAAGGTCACTTTAATAATTACAAGACCAAAGCCGAATCCTGGGAGATACCGAAAGGATTAGGAAATTGGAATTATTCAATAGAATAATCCCGTGGTCTATTTTCTATTCTAATTTTTTTCCTCTATAATATTCATTCCAGCTATCCTTCGCATAACCTTTGCCCAGATATTTAAATGTAAAAGCAGTTGCATCTTTTATCTCCTGACCAAAATAATAGACTTTCCAGCTATCTTTGCTGTATCCATCACCGAGAAGAACAAAGCTTTGGTCGGATACATCTTTTAGTCGATTGCCTCTATAATAGACATTCCAACTGTCTTTGGCATATCCTTCATCCAGTATTTTAAAGCTGGGCGCAGAGACATCTTTAATCTTAACGCCACGATAATAGGCATTCCAACTATCTTTGGCATATCCCCAACCAAGTGATTGGAAAGAATGTGGCGATACATCTTTAATCTTAACGCCACGATAATAGGCATTCCAGTTGTCTATTGCATAAGCATTGCCGAGGTCTTTGAAAGATCGTGCATCGACACCTTCGACCATCTTATCCCTGTAGAAGATCCGGTTGCCTATGTTGACATAATCGTTTTCTCTGTCATGTCGAAACGTCGTCTGAGACGTAGATCTTTTATTGTGACGACCTTGTTGAGCAATACTTTTCTCCAATATACATAGCAATGCAAAGGAAATAACAAGCATATTTTTTAAGTGGATAAAGGCCATAATGTATCTGTTTTATAATATGATATTTATATTGAATCCCTCCTTTATGACCAAGATAATTCACCGAAGGTTTAATCATTTTATCATTTTATTTCTCGTTATCCTTATCCGTTTCAAATGCAACTATTTTGGAATCCAAATATTTTTTTGTATATTGCTGGTTATGAGTTTTAAAGAAAAATTAGAGAACTGGCGCACGTCAATCAATCGCGCCGGTAGTGGTGAGGAATTGTATATTTTGCTTTTGAACTATAAAAGGTTTATCAACAAAAATTGGGTGGACGATTTTGGCGATCCGGGCAACTGGAAATCGGAATTAAATCAGGTCATCAGCAAAGTAAGAAACAAGGTGGATGTAGCAGATATCAGAGCCTGCCAAGATTTATCGTCCTATCAGGACGATGCCCGGCAGACCGCACATTCACTCAATCATACGTTAAAATATCATCACTCATTGACAAAAGGGTAGGCTAGGCCTACCTTTTTTTGCCGATAACGATTACTGTAAAGGAATCAGGACATTCTGTTCCAAGCGTACAGGGACATGCTTCACCGAGGTAAAACCGTCTTCCTTGGAAATGATGTTGGAAAGATCCAATCCTCTTTTGGAGAACGTACTGATCAAAGCTGTTCTAAAGGTTGCCTTGGCTGAACCCCAGCCTTGTCCCAAAATGGTGTCATTGTTGAGCTGTATCAGTTCATCTGTTGAGTAATAACTGAATTTTTCCAGTAAGTGTTGGTAAAGATTTGTTGTAGTAGCCATACAATTTAAAAATTTAAAGGATTAAACCATAAACTGTATCCAGATCTTGTTGGGGAAAATAATCGTTCAGCGACGTTTATTTTGGTCGAAACCCGTATTAATTTACCACCGCGGTGCCTGCACTCGGTTGGTATTGCATCATGCAATTCTGAATACTCTACAAATATAGTAGATTATTTTTTATAATAAAAAATATTTTTGTTTTTAAGGGTAAATGGGCGTTAGCAACAGGAATACGGAGGTCAAAAGCGAGGCGCGTGGTTGGCTGTGATTTGGTTATGAAGCGGATAGCTGGGCGAAAAATTTATCATGTTACTGTAATCTCATCGAAAATACTTTTAAAAATAGAGATAAGACAATACTTTTGCGCCATGAATAGAATTGCGGAAATTAACGAATACATTGCTGCCGAACGCGAGGTATTATTGCAACACCCTTTATATCGTAAGATCAAAACGATCAAGAATCTACGTTCTTTTACAGAAGGGCATGTGTACGCTGTATGGGATTTTATGTCTTTACTAAAAGCTTTACAGATTAAATTGACCTGTACGACTTTACCTTGGTTTGCGAGTGAGCATCCATCAACACGCTATCTAATCAACGAAATTGTATTGGCTGAGGAGTCGGATGAATACATTGATGGCCGCCGTTTGAGCCATTTTGAGATGTATCTGGACGCCATGGATGCCATGGGTGCCGACCTTCATCTGGTCAACAAATTTATTGCTCAAGCCAAAAAATCGAGCAACATATTCGATGTCATTGCAACGACCACATTGGACAAGCGGATCAAAGACTTTTTGAATTTTACATTCGAAGTGATTGCTGAGGGCGAGGTGCATAAAATTGCTGCAGCATTTACATTTGGACGCGAAGATCTTATCCCGGGAATGTTTACCTCTATTTTGGAAGAAATTAAAACAAACTTTCCTACAGCCAATCTGGATAGCTTTATTTATTATTTTCAACGCCATATTGATCTTGACGGCGACGAGCATGGACCGTTGGCGATGCAGATGATCACAGATCTTGCGAAGGACGATGAGGTTAAATGGACGGAAATGAAAGAGATCAGTAAAGTTGCGCTACAAAAGAGAATCCAGTTGTGGAATGCAATAGAAGATTCCTTATACGGATAATCTATTATTATACCGTCGAGAAAGGCCTTTCAAATCATGATTTGAAAGGCCTTTTTTATGTGCTGTAAAAAAGGATATTGTAAGGACTTCTTGGCAGATATTGGTCTTTTTGTTTGAATTGATGAAAAAATGTCTTTTTTCCATAACATATTGGCGTTTGTGAAGAAATCCAAGTTCCAATAAGTGTCTAAGTTTGCAACGCAAAAAAATTACATAGCACACGTGAACTTTTTTCCTCCCTATTGGGCAAAAGGCATACTAACCATGGGATTGTTAGTATGCGCTATTTCGGACACCTTCGCCCTCGATTCTTTGCGTATGTCGCTGAAAGACATGATCGACAAAGCACTACAAAACAGTAAATACATCGAGCAGTCCTATTTGCAGCTCAAAGAAACTGAGGTGGCAGTACAGCAGCAACGCATGGAGTTGCTCCCTAAGATTTCCGCCAGAGCTTCTGCTAGTTATGCAAGTAATATGCCTGTATATGACCAGGGGCTTTTAAATAAACCTTCCCAGCATGATATCATTCATTACTTGTACGATAGCGGCCTGGATTTTTATCTGAACCTCTACAATGGGCATCGGGACCTAATGAAAATAGAGTCCAAAAAACTGGAAAATGAGCTGGCTAGAATCGATTGGAAGAATGCCGCAGCACAGACGAAATTGGAGGTTTGCAATCTTTTTTTGGATTTGGAACTGTCGTATAGTAACCGATCTTTAATCGAGCAGGATATTGCTGATCAACGGGTACAGCTCAAGGAGATTGAGCATCTGTATAAGGCGGGCGTGGTATTACACAGTGACGTCTTGCGTATTTCGTTGGAACTTTCGAAGCGGGAACTGTTGCTCGTGCAGATCGGTCATGATATTCAGGCTGCAAATCAGAAGCTGCAGCTAATTGGCGGTATTACAGCAGAGATTATCCCCTTGACCGAACCTTTTAAAGTGGAAAGCCCCAGCTATGAAGCGCTTGTTGCCGAAGCGCGAAGCCATGCTTTTTCCCTTCTAAAATCCGAACAGGAAGTTGTTTTGAAGAAATTGTCGGTCAAACAGGCGCGATCAAATTATCTTCCTGAGTTGGGTTTGACCAGCACATTTACCTTTGCCAATCCACAGGTCTTCTTGTATCCCTATAATCCCAGCTGGTATAATCTGAGTATCACAGGGCTCAAATTAAGCATACCGATCTCGGCTATCTATCTCAATAAAAACGTGGTGCGCGGAGCACATATCGCATTGGATCGACAAGAGGTAAAACACCATCATGAAGAGGAGATTCTGGAAAATCAGCTGTTACAGGCCCTGTTGGATTATCAATTGGCTATTAAGCAGCAGGACGTCTGTCAAAACAATAAGGCGTTGGCGCAGGAAAATGCACGAATTATAAAAAACAGGTATTTTAAATCATCGGCTTTGATTACGGATCTATTGGATGCTGATATGCAATAATTAAAAACACTTTTTGATCTTGAAACCGCACATATTGCGATACAGAAACATTATTATTTTATCGAATTTTTGAAGGGTACTATCTAATGAAACCTAAATCACGAAGAACAGTTGTGGAGGCACAACTCACTCGAATCACCAACTGGTTGGCCGGAATTGTCTTGTTGGCCTTGTTGTTATGGGGCGCTCAAGCATTATGGATGCGACTGCGGTATACCTACACAAATGATGCACAGGTAACGCAGTATATCAATCCCATTGTTTCCCGGGTAGGAGGATATGTAGTTTCTGTGCATTATCACGATCATCAATTGGTTAAACGGGGTGATACCTTGTTGCTTATAGATAATAAGGAATATAAATATGAGGCTGATCAGGTAGCGGCATCCGTCAATAAGGAAGCTGCAGAGATCAATGTTCTTCATAGTCAAAAGGAAATTCTCCAGGCGGAACATGAATCTTTACGCACATCAATTGCTGCCGGGGAGGCTCGGGTAACCAAGCAACAGTTGGAATATGATCGATATAATTATTTGTTTCAGGAAAAGTCTGCAACGGCACAGCAACTGGAGGATGTAAAAGCGACGTTGGATGTGTATAAGAGTGAGCTGGCTTCGTTAAAGCATAAATTACAGGCTTCACAGGAGCGTGTGCATGATGTGGATATGAAAAAAGGTGTGGTTGATGCCGAACGTGTTCGTTTAACGGCAGCTGTCGGCCGCAAACGGCTTGATGTCGGCTATACCGTTATTCGCGCACCTTACGATGGACAGATTGGCAAACGCACGATTGAAAAAGGTCAAATGATAAGTGCTGGCGAAGTTTTGGGCTTTATCGTCAATAGAGAAACCCCAACCTGGGTAACCGCTAATTTTAAGGAAACACAACTCCGCTATTTGCATCTTGGCAATAGGGTTGAGGTGGTTGCTGATGCGTATCCGGATCAAAAATTTTATGGAAAAATTATTTCCATCTCCCCGGCTACTGGATCTGCATTCTCCCTTTTGCCGCCAGATAATGCAACGGGCAACTTTGTGAAGATTGTACAACGCGTACCTGTGCGCATTGAGCTGGATAAGCAAAAGGGAGCCCAACAGCTTCTTTCGGGAATGAATGTGAATGTATCGGTATCAAAAAAACAGAAATAGTGAAGGGAATTTTTAAAGAATGGGTGCCGGAGTGGTTGATCAAGCTTATCTTGTTTAGCAGTTTGATGCCCTGTATGGTCTTATTTTTCCTGCCGGGTGCAAATACAAATGTCACCGCTGGATTTTACGGTGCACAACCCAGTGATGTCCAGTTTCTGATCATTTTGTTTTATGCTGGTTTTGTTGGATTCTACGTTTTAGAACGGCGCTTTTTTTTATACTTTCCCATCAAGCAGTACTACATTATTTTTAATCTTCTACAGCTATTGAATTGCTTTTTGATGTACAGCATCACCGATATCAGCTGGGTATATGGCCTGCGCTTTTTCCAAGGGATGTTGTTTGCTTCTGCCGTAAACTTATCGATCTCCATGATATTCTCACGGTTGAAAAGCGATCGGGCTAAGGAAGTAAGTTATGCTGTCTTTTTTGGTATGTTACTCTGCAGCTCCCCATTTAATACTTTCGTCACGGCTGAATTTATCGATTCATTCAATTTTGATCAGCTCTATCTATACGCTGCCTTATCATTTGTACCGGGTTTATTGTTGATTATGCTGTCGATGCGCTCCATACGGCATATACGTCCTTACCCTTTGTTTTCATTAGACTGGGCAAGCTGCATTTTCTATAGTCTTGTGATCGTCAGTTTTGGCTATCTAATGGTGTATGGACAAGAAGTTTATTGGTTTAACGATCAGCATATGCTGATCATATTCGGGGTAGGTCTAACGTTGCTTATTCTTTTTATTGTTCGGCAAATGGTGCTCAGGCGTGTGTATGTTCATTTGGTGATTTTTAAAAACAGGAACTTTCTCTTGGGCTTATTGATTTTGTACATGATGTATATTGAGCGTTTCTCCTTGACCATCTCAAATCAATATCTCGTACAGGTTATTCAACTCGATCCTATTCATTTGTCCTATATCCAGTGGTTTAATATTGCTGGTATTGTCGCTGGTGTTCTAGGCTCATTGTATTGGATGCTTGGGCAACGCCCCGTAAAATGGATCTGGATTTCGGGCTATTGTTGCTTGCTGCTGTTTCACCAATGGATGTTTTTCTCCTTTGAGGGGCAGGGGAATGATGCGCATTTTTGGATACCCTTAGTTTTACATGGACTCGGAGTAGGGCTTATTATGGTACCCACCATTTTATTTTGTATTACCAGTGTCAGCCCGCAATTGGGGGCTTCTGCGGCTGCGGTCTGTCTTGCTATCCGATACCTGGGCTACACGAGCAGTATCGGTTTGCAGAATTTTTTCAAGTTGTTTGAATATGCCCAGCACCAGCAGGTTTTTAGGGACCAAACGGAAGTGGGCAATCCCTTATTTCGGGAGTACCTGCAGCAGGAATCTGTCAGCATTTTGCAGCATGGACTGCAGTATAAGGAACATACGGCAGCCTTAAAGCTCGTTGCTGAGCGGGTCAAGATCCAATACTTTGTGCGCTATGCCATGGATTATTATGAGATCATGTCCATGATCAGTATCAGCATACTTTTGCTGATACTGATTTCGCCTTCCTTGAAAAGCATGTATAAAAAGTTGAGAAAAAACAGAATTTCTCCTGCTTAGCTGACAGTGCTACATTTTTCCTTTACCACAATATGCTGGTTAAGGAGACTTAAAAAAAAATAGCATGCTATCAGGATAGGGAACGATGTGAGATATCAATGCTAAAAACACTTCCAACGCCTTTTGCCGAGCGGACGGTGATCTCGCCTTGATGGAGAAGCACGATTTTTCGGGTAAGCGATAAACCAATACCATTTCCCTCGCTATAATCTTTGTTGCTTCCACGATAGAATGGTGTGAATATATTGGGCAGATCGACTGGGTCAATGCCTATTCCGTCATCTTTAAATTCCAGCTGAATTCTATTTTCATCCGCTTTGATAGCGATTAGGCATTTTTGATTGGGTGAAAATTTACAGGCATTTTCAATGAGGTTGACAAAGGCGACCTGCAATAGATACTCATTTGCATTGATGGATAGAAGTTTTTCATCTTCAATCGCCGGATCGACAAAAATGTCGAGTTTATAATTTGGACTTGACTGGAGAACCTGCTGGCATGCATCAATTAGTATTTCGTCTATACGTAAGGTTTTAAACGCGATTTCAGCACTGTCGTAACTTGCTTTGGCAAAATCAAGTAAGCTATTAAATAACTTCTTCAGTTTTTGGGCATCATTTAGCGTATTGTCGATGACAGTTTTATACTCCACTATGCTACGGTCCTTATTGGCAGAAATCTCGAGTTCTGCAATCATGGCGGCCAAGGGTGTTCTTAGCTCATGCGAGATATTGGAGACAAAATGCTTTTGGGCATCAAAGGAGTTCTCGAGGCGGTCGAGCATCGCATTGAATGTGCTGGCCAATTCGGAAAGCTCGTCTTTATTTCCGCTACTCGTAAGCCTGGCATCCAAACTTGTCGCAGAAATGGTTTTTACACGTTGTGTCATTTCCAGGATAGGTTGAAAGACCTTTTTGGAAAAGAATATTCCTGCTGCATAGATCAGAAATATAGACAAAATGAAAACCAAAAAAATGGTAGATAATAGACTATTCAGTTTATTGTAGCCGTATTGATCATAGGCTGCGGCTGTGATGATGTAAGTTTTGTCTTTATATGGAAAGGTTATGCCGATGACCTGCCATTTTTCCTGATAAAATCGTATCTCTTTATTTTTGAGAATATCCTGCAGCATGGCTGGTGTCTCTTTGACAAAGTCGATATCTACGGCATCATGATACAAGAGATCAAAACGGGTGTCGTAAATTGCAACCTCGACTTCGTTGAGGATTTTTCGGTTGTTGTGGTAGATATCTTCTAAGGTCTTTTTGTCGACTTTTGCATTCAAAAAAAGGTTTGCTTTGGTGTAAGCTTCTTTTTTCTATAGGGCGTAAAACTCTCTTTCCCGATTCTCCACCGCTGAAAAATATACTGTACAGGCAAATACCAGCAATATGGTGGCTGTAATCAGCGTGAATAATATGGAGATTCGTGTCCTGATCCGCATTAGTCCTGTTTTAGAATAAAGCCCATTCCGGATCTGGTATGGATATATCTGGTTGCAAAATCTTTGTCGATTTTTTTACGTAGATAGTTGATGTAAACATCAATGAAGTTGGTTCCGGTGTCGAAATGTGTTTCCCACACTTTTTCAGCAATTTCCATTCTGGAAAGGACACGCTCGGGATTTTGCAATAAATAATGGAGTAACTTGAACTCTTTGGGGGTCAAATGGATTTCGGTATTATTCCTTTTGACGCTTTTGGTATGGAGGTTCATTTCCAGGTCTCCATAACGCAAAATTGTTCCTGTGAGTGTATCTTGTTTTTGATATTTTTTGAGCAGGACTCTGATGCGGGCTAGGAGTTCGCGCATTTCAAAAGGTTTGACCAGATAGTCATCCGCTCCGGCGTCAAAACCCTCAATTTTATCGTCTGTAGTTCCTAATGCTGTTAACATGATAATGGGAACATCGGGTTTGATATGACGAATCTCTTTGCAGAGATCCAATCCATCCATCTTAGGGAGTACGATATCGGTTATGATAAGATCAAAGTCGTGTTGTAAGGCCATTTTCTTTCCAGATATGCCGTCGTAGGCAATAGCTGTTTGAAATTCATTTTCATCAAGTCCGCGTTTGATCAATCCTGCGACACGTACGTCATCTTCGACTAGGAGAATCTTCATATAAAGAAAAACGTTAAAAACTTCGATGAATCGAAATTTATCTATGATACCAAATCAGGGGCTATCCATGCATCGTCCCTACAAATGTATTAAACTAAGCTAAATTTACACGGATATGCAAATAAAACTTTCTACACGGTCCTGCGATGACATCACTTACCTAATGTCTGTTATTGATCGTAGGACTACTTTTGGAATTTTAAAAATGAATGGAAAAAATATGTTGATTATTTTCAAATTGATAATCAACAATCCAGCCTTGATACCGGGCGATTTCGGTAATAATTGCCAATCCTAAACCACTGCCTTGGCTGTTTTTCGAAAGTTTGGAAAACCGTTTGAATAAAAGTATTTTATCTAAGGGCATTGAACCGGGGTTATATACCGTTAAAGAAGTTTGATTGAGATGTACAGCAATTGTATCGTTGGCATTGCTGTAACGTATGGCGTTCAGGAGTAGGTTGTTGATCAGAATTTCGGTCAGACTGCTGTTTCCTGTCAGCAGCACCGATGGTTGGATCTCTTGTTGCAGTCGTAGCTGTTTTAGCTCCAGATGTTCTTGCATGACTTCAATACTTTGTGTAACAAGCGAGTCCATACTGATTTTTTCGGAATGATCGAATTGACTGTTGTCAATCTTGGCGAGCAGCAGCAGGTTGCGGTTGATTCGCGTGCTACGTGAAAGCGCTTTATGCATATCTTCAAAGAGCTGGTATTGCTCATCGCTTAGATCCGGGGACTGCAATAAGATATCTAACTTATTTTTTAGGATTGCCAAAGGTGTTTGCAATTCATGAGAAGCATTTTCAGTGAATTCCTTTTGTGATCGGTATACGGCCAGGTTTTTTTCAAGAAGCTTGGATAAGGATTGATTAAGCTCATGGAACTCTATGGTGTCCGTTTGCTGAAAGTCAACCTGTTGTTGACTATTGAGATTAAATGCCTTCAATTTATCAACGGTATCTCGAAATGGTTTCCAGAGCCTAAGTGATATTTTTCTGGAGATAATAAGTAAACCAATGACCAAGATAACAAAGAAAAACAAGGTTGTTGCGGCGATGGCGGCGATGGTTTCTACAGATTCTTCAATATTTGTTTGTACGGTAAAACGATAAGGCGCACCATTGATCTGAATAACAGATGATAGGCATCTAAATCGGTCAATTGTCTTTGGCTCGACAAAACGCTGCGGTTTTTCGATGGTATACACGCTATCTTGCAATAAATCGCCCGGCTTTACGCGATGTATATTGGTTTCAGGTTGTATGTTATTCCATAAAGCGATGCTGGCTTCGAGCTTGTCTTCGGAGAGTTTTAAACTGTTCAGTTCGTAGGTTGTTTTTTTGACGATAATTTCGTTATGTTCGTCTAATTCACTTTTCCATATCCCGTCGATTACAAAATAATAAACAGGAATACTGACACCTAGTACAATCAATACATAGAGTAGAAATGGGGTCGTTATTTTGCTCAGTAGGGGTTTCATCTCACTATTTTAATTTTCCCATTTGTAGCCCGTACCGTATACCGTTTTGATATAGGATTGACTTCCGGCGTCCTGTAGTTTCTTTTTTAAATTTTTGACATGAGCATAGACAAAGTCATGGTTATCGAGCATATCAGCAATGTCGCCGGACAAGTGTTCTGCTAAGGTACTTTTTGAAATTACTTTATTTTTGTTGCCGATAAAAAACATCAGCAGATCGAACTCTTTTTTGGTCAATACAACAGGAAGATCATTGACAATAACAGTTTTTGCCAGTAGATCAATCTGTATTTCATTTTGCACAACAATATTTGAGCTATTGAATTGTTTTCGACGGATCAAGGAATAGATTCGTGCTGTGAGTTCAGATAAATGGAAAGGTTTGGTCAGATAATCGTCGGCCCCCAGTTGTAGTCCATGGATTTTGTCGTCCAATGCATTTTTTGCAGAAATGATGATCACACCGTCCTGCTTTCGCTGCGTCTTCAACTCTTCGAGTAGTTTCAGACCATTTCCATCTGGTAGGCCGATATCCAGTAAGATACAGTCGTACTGGTATAACTGAATTTTGTCCAGAGCATCCTGCAAAGTTGGCGCAAATTCGCATAAATACTGTTGCTCGCTAAGGTATGTAGCGATGCTTTTGGCCAGCTCCAATTCGTCTTCTATGATCAAAATCTTCATGTGGTAAAGATAGAACTTCAATTTAGTAGAAATTTAGAATTTATTTCGCAATGATCTATCAATTTTGTTCATTTTTATTTCTTGTCCTACGACAAGTGTAATCGCTATTGAAACGTGTAATTTTAGTCTAAATCAGTTATTTAGTATTTAAAAAAATCAAAACGAAATGGATAAACCGAAATCATTAAAATTAGAAATCATCATTCCTGCTTATCGCATGCACAGTCAAATTTTTCTGAATGCGTTGGATGGCGTTTCGGAAGAAGATGCATTAAAACGAATTGATGGACAGACCAACCATATCGTATGGATGGCGGGTAATTTTGTAAATGTGCGTTATGCAATGGCACATGTTCTTGGGCTTCAGGAAAATGATCCTTACCATGAGCTATTTTTTATGGGAAAGACACTCGATGAAAGTTATCACTATCCCAGTGTGCAGGAATTAAAAGAAAATTTTAAAGCGATATCACCGAAAGTCTATGCTGCTTTGCTGCAAGTGGACGATACGCAGCTGGCTGAACTATTTAAGATTAATATGAATATCCCTTTTATTGAGGAGGACAAGCTAAATTTCATAGGGATGTGTATCGGACGGGAAGATTATCTGGCCGGTCAGATTGCCTTGATGCGAAGGTTGCTGCACTATCCAGGCATGAAATACGATATTGACGAAAAAATCCAGTACTAAAAGAAAAAATCCAGTACTAAAAATAGAGACTCAAGATCGGCCGCTGCTTAAAACGTTCGATCTTGAGTTTTTTAAGTATGGATCTAGCCGCATGATCTGTCTGCGCTGAAAAGTCAATACGTTGGTTATACCTAGAAATAAGGTTTACTCGCTACCTTTTATCGTCAATATAACACCTGAATATTTCTCGTGGTCTTTACCGATATAGAGCAGATCGACTTTTTTTGTCGCAGCATCCTCGAGCTGTTTTTTCAATAGATTTAAATCCATTTTTTCTGTTTTTTCCTGCCATTCATCGGTCGATTGGGGCCTGAACGAAGCAATGTTCTTCATGTCAAAAAGTGCCGAATTTGTGTCGAGCTGCTTTGAACGATGTATAAAAACAGTGTCGCCCACGATTTTATCTATTTTTATCCAACCTGCAGGAAGTCCATTTATACTGTTACCATCCTGATCGGTAAAAAAAGTAGCGCCATAAAGCTGGCCTGCCTTTAGTTGCTTCAAATTATCAATCATCTGACCAACTTCTTTTTCCCGTTGTTGATTTCCCAATTTATTCTTTACCCCATAAATGACTGCCCAGATAAGGATTGCCGCAGTGACAATTAGAAATCCTTTCCATAACTGAAAATAGGGGATGCTATACTGACTTTTGAACGCTTTGATCTCTGCTTTTAATTCATCTGAATAATTCCGTGCGTGAATCAATTTACCCTGTTCGTCGTAAAGTCTGGAAAGTTTGACAAATCCACCGCCAAAAGGTAGGCCTATAAACCGACGGGCTGGCGTAATAATCTGCAAGGTGAAATTTCTTGGCGCGTTTTCTTTTTTTAAGGTTGCGGTTACCGTTTTTTCTGCTAATACAAAGTCGTAGATACTGAAAATAAAAAACATAGTCTGTCGTGATTTTTTAATGAAGAACTGAGGGAAGGATTCCGGATCAGTTCGGCTTCATGAGAAATGAAGCATGAAAGCAAAATTAAAAGAAATAAATAAAAATCAATAAAAACACCCGCGCATTGCAAGAAAATTTCGATTTTTGAAGGGTACATTTTTGAAAAGCAATAAGATCAAATTGATTTAATACGCTGTGCCTTTCAGGAGGCTGACAATATAAACCGAAATGTACTGTATAAAATATGATAAACCTAAAACTGAGTTTTATTTTGATCTGTGTAACAAGTGTTGTTATGGGACAAAAAATGGATAAATCAAAATTGGATAGCACCATTGCAGGCTATTATAAGGACCCGGCAGCTCCGGGGATTAGCTGTGCAGTTAGCCAAAATGGTCGTCTTATTTATCGTTATGCAATTGGACGTGCAGATTTGAAGGAAAAGCGTGCAATCACATCCAGCTCACATTTTCGCCTGGCATCGGTAAGCAAACAGGTGACTGCACAGGCGATATATACCTTAGTGATTCAAAAGCGTTTAAAACTAGACGACCCATTGTCCCTTTTTTTTAAAGATCTGCCAGTCGCGCTGAAAGGTATTACTGTAGCACAGCTTCTGCAACATACATCCGGAATCTGGGACTATGAAGAGCTTATACCGAAAGAAAGGAAAGATCAGGTATCGGATAAGGATGTGCTGAAGTATATCCGGCAGACTGATCGTTTATATTTCCCTTCGGGAAGTCAATTTCGCTATAGCAATACAGGCTATTGTCTTTTATCGCTGATTGTCGAGCATGTTGCAAAAAAATCCTTTGCTTCCTTTGTCAAAAATCACTTGTTTGAACCCATAGGCATTAGCAAGGGATTGGTATATGAACCGGGCACGACGGTTGATGAACGAGTCTACGGTTATCATCCGACAGAAGGCTCCTACCTGTTTGCCGATCAGAGTGTGACAAGTGCGACACAGGGGAATGGGGGTGTTTATCTATCTGCGGATGAATATCATACATGGGCCAATTTTTTGGTAAAAGATCGGTTAATACAGCCGGGACTGGAGCAATTGTTCGATCAAATGGCCTACCCGGTAAAGGATGGAATAGCGTATCATTTCGGATGGTTTATTCAAAAAAATGCAGGCCATAAAATCCTGTTTCATTCAGGTGAATCTACCGGGTTTCATCATATCGTATATATCGATGTACAGAAAGACCTTGTGGTTTCACTTTTTAGCAATCGTGATGATTTGATGATCGGTGAAGCATTTGATGCCATCCTTAAAACAATGGGTATCAGCAAACCGGTATTGAATGGACAGCATCGTTCAACTTTTGCATGGTTGAACGGAGTATATGCAAATGAGTGAAAGAAGGAAGCGGATTGAAATAAGCATAAACACTAAATCGTCACCGCTCCACCTGCGACGATTTAGTGTTTATGAAGAGACCTACTTTAAAAAGTCGGGCGATTGATAGGCCGGATTGGGATAGGTATAGAACCCTTCCCCAGTAGCGACGCCCAATTTGTTTTTGTCTATAAAATGCTCTTTGAGATAGGCCACTGTTTTGATCTTTAAGGGATCATTTGTTGCATCGGCGCTCATTTTATTGATATTATAAGCTGTTGTGATGCCAACGATATCGAGTATGCCGAAGGGGCCTGTTGGCGCCCCAGTGGCAACCATCCAGGTTTTGTCGATCGTTTGGGCATCCGCCACTTCGTTGACCAAAAGATCTGTTGCCGCCGAAAGTAATGGGACAAGTAAGGAGTTTACAATATAGCCAGGCTGCTCCTTGTGCAGCGGGAGGGCAACCATGCCAATGGATTTTGCAAAGTTTACAACCTGCTCAAATACAGTTTTGTCTGTACCCGGATGGCCCATAATTTCTGCTGTATTGTGCTTCCAGATTTCATTGGCAAAATGTAGCGCCAGGAACTTCTCTGGACGGCCGGTTTCTTGGGCAAATTGACTTGGTAGCAAGGTTGAGGAGTTTGTGGCAAAAATGGTTTTCTCCGGAGCCACTTTCGCTAACTCCTGATAGAAGCCAATTTTAATGGCTGGGTTTTCGGGAACGGCTTCGATAAGAAGATCTGCGTTTGCTACCGCCGCGGCCAGATCTGAACTATAACTTAGCCTGTCAAAGGTTGAAGCCAGTTGTTCTTTACTCGCATGAAGATCTTTCTCGAATGCCTGCGCCAAAATATCAAATTTTGCTGCTGCTTTTTTTAATACATCGTCGTTGATGTCGTATACAGTGACATGATAGCCATGAAATGCTGTTTGGAAAGCGATTTGATAGCCTAAAACCCCACTGCCAGCTATCGTTATATTTTTAAAGTCCATGATGTTATTGTTTTTTCAATTCGTAAAAATCTGCGCCACGGAATCATGGCGCAGGTTGTGATCCCTATCCTTTAATTCCTTTTAACCAATCTTTGAATTTGGTGATCTGCTCTGTCAGGAAAGATTCATGGTCTTCTTGTTCCTCAGAACCGATAGGCAGGATATGTTCAAAATAAGTGCCTTTTAGCATTTTACGTAGTAAGCCTTCGCCCACAAATGGTTTGTCATCATTTAATGTTTTGGCTGCTTTCAAAAGATGGCGGATGTCGTATTGTAGGGGATTAATATCCGGAACCTGCTTGTTTAAGTTCAGCAGTTCGTATACCGCAATACGTGCGGTACGTACCGAGCTTTCCATGGTAAAGACAACGTCATTGTTGGTTTCGACAAACTGACCGATCAAGCCCAGGTTTTTACATCCTTCAGGTACGACTCTCGGACGGTCGCCTTTTGCTCTTGGCATAAACATCGAGGTGATGTAAGGCATAAATGTCGTACGTACAATCGTATTTTTGATAACATCGTCCAGTTGATCAATAATGCCCAAATGGTGACATAGTTCGGCTAAAATTTCATCTCCAGTACATTGTGGCATTGGCTTTTTGATGTAATTTCCTTCTTTATCCATAAATAAGGCATATACCCATAAGACAAGAACATCATCCGGTTGGCCAGGGAAATGTGGCTGTCTATTACAGGTGAAACTCATCAGCCAATCAGAATCGGTAATGGTAATAATACCGCCAGTGACTGTTTTGCCGGAATAAGGGTCATTGACAGAATATTCTTTTAGTTTTTCGACTAAAGCCGAAGGTTTACATGTCAGGGTCGCAGACTCCCATGCTGATTTTTCGATGTTACTGCAGAACTTTTCGGGTTTACCAAAGATGGCGGATTTGGCAGCCAGATTTTTCCAGAGTTTCCAGCCTGCACTTTGACCGCTGCTGCTGTTGTCGATAGCGATGATCGGTGCATTTTTGTTGTCGCCGTAGAAGGTATCTTCTGTCATTGATCCAGTTGTCACAATGACGAAGTCGTCTTTTCCGATTGGAATTTTTACCTCTTTACCGTCTTGTTCTGTAATCAGGGCCTCCACAACTTTTCCATCGGTATTGCTTTGGATATCCAAGTCTTTGACTAACACATTGAATCGAATGTTTACACCTTTGCTTTGGAGTACTTTGCGCAAAGGGGTCACAAAGGTGTCGTATTGATTGTATTTCGGGAATACGAGTGATGAAAGATCATTCAATCCGTCTATCGCATGTAAAAAGCGGTGCATGTACAATTTCAGCTCAAGTAAACTATGCCAGTTTTCGAAAGCGAACATGGTACGCCAGAAGGTCCAGAAATTGCTGGATAAAAATGACTCGCTGAAGTAGTCTTCGATGGTTAAGTCATCTAAATCTTCTTTATTTTTGAGGAGCAATCGAATGATGGCCAGCTGATCCATTTTGCCCAATCCAAACTTGCTGAAGTCTTTTATCTCACCAAGTTTATGAATAAGCCTTGCTTTGGAGTAGTTGGAGTCGTTGTCATTGATCAAACGGTACTCGTCCAGAACACTGTAGGGGGCAGGCATTTCCAATGCAGGAATGTCCTGAAACATATCCCAAAGATTTTCGTAGGTCATATCCATTTCCCTACCACCGCGGATGACATAGCCGTCGGTTGCATTACCGGCGCCATCTAACGAGCCGCCTTCCACATGGAGCTGTTCAAGGAATGTGATGTTTTCAGCAGGAACATGACCATCTCGGATAAAATAGTAGGCTGCAGACATCCCTGCTATACCGCTTCCGACGATGTAAATTTTACTGTCTTTATATGATTTTGGTGGAATACCTTTATTGCGTTGATAATTTCCGATCTGATCAGAAAAGGGCATCGATTTTTTCGGTGTGTTACGTTGTTGTTCTTTGCTTGAATCGGGTTCATGATTTACATTTCCATATTCAGCAGATGCATTTAATACTTTGTCGAATTTTGAGGTGATTTCTTTCATGATTCTTATGTTTTTTTAATTGTTGAGTAAAGTTACAAAGGCCACCTTAATCATTTGTGCCCTCAAATTCGCTATTGTTCTACCGAATTTCCTCTTTCTACATATTTTGTCGCTTTCGGTACTCTGATGGCGATAAGGTGGAGTATTTTTTGAAAAAACGACCAAATGCTGAGATGGAATTAAATCCGATTTCATAAGAAATTTCTGAGATAGTCTTTTCGGGATTCCCGAGCAGCACATAGGCTTCTTTAAGCACACGCTCATCAATAATTTCATGTGGTGTTTTACCTGATGCTCTTTTAACAATCTGAATGAGGTATTTGTTTGAAATAAATAACTGGTCGGCGTAATATTGTACTTCTTTGTATTGATTGCTATGTCGCTGAACCAGGTCTGTAAACTTATAGAACAGGTTGTTGGTCTCTTGTACACTTTCCGTTGTATTATGGTCTTTAGAGACCAATTCGTCGGCGATCTCTAACAGGAGATTAAAGATGATCGTGCGGATGATATCTGCTGTAAAATGTGTTGTTCTTAAGGTAACTTCTTTGAAGTAGTCCATTAATTTTAACAGCTTGTCAATTTGTTTATCTTGGGAGCTGACAATGGTAAAGGTCGAATTTTTAAAAAGCCCCAGTTGTTCGATAAAGAATGGATTGACAATATGTTTAAGCAGGAATGCTTTGTCAAAAAAGAGTAGCTTCATTCTAAAGTCGGCGCTGACCTGCGAAAACCGGATAATTGTTGTTGGGGCGGATATGAGGATATGGTTTGTCGAGATATGGTATTCCTGATTGTCTACCTGAATATTTATATCGCCCGCTGTACAGATACAGATGGCATAATAATCAATACGAAAAGCATTGCTTGGGTATTCAAAAATCGGATTTCCAGAAGAAATATAATAGGGGCGGTGGCAATTTACGCCAAAGAATGATAAGGTATCTTGAAGACTTTCGTGTGTATTATAAGTTGTTTTTACCTTAAACTTCATTGACTTTTTGTTCGGTTTGGGCATATACAGTTCCTATTGTTTTAAATATTCGAATGGGCTTTGTTTATTCGGATGCTGTCCGTTTGAGCATCAGCTTTTCTGTGGCAATATCGTCTTCTATCCCCACGAAGAAACTTTTGAATCCGAATTTATTCAGTAGTCGTCTCGATGCGGTGTTATCGGGATCAATAATACCAATCACATCTTTACCTGGATTTAATGTTGTGGCAAGGGCTAGCATCGACTCGCAAATCTGTGTTCCCAGCCCCTTTCCCCAATGTTCTTTGCGGAGCAAATAACCAATTTCGAATACACTTGGATCTTTTTTGTAGTTAACAAGCTTACAGTCGCCTAAAAGCTTTAGCGTATCCGCTTCGATTACTTTAAAATAGCCTAAATCAGGATCCTGGTTGATTTCTAGAATCGAATCGAACTTTTTCCGGGCCTGCTCTTCGGACAATCCTTTGCCGGTAATGTATTTCATGACATCATCCGCTTTAACCAAGTCGTGGAAAGCGTCAAAATCTTCCGGAAGATATTTTTTGAATAGAAGTGTATTGTACATGGCTAATGTGTTTATTTACAAGATAAGGTTGTTTTCTCTGAAATCAAATTATCGGAACCTAAATCATCATCTTTCTGTCTTATTTAACTTTTTCATGATTTTAGTTCTCCAATTTAACTTACATTGCCTTTCTGTAAAGCGGAAGGGAAGCTTTTATAAGAATGCTATTCCGTAGCGATACGGTGTAAATAAGAATTTTTAGAGGGAGATAATCGTTATGGAAATAAGAGCGGCAAGTGGAGCCGACTATGCGGCAATCCTGCGCATTTGGGAAAATTCGGTTCGGGCAACACATGATTTTTTGAAAGAGGAGGATCTTCAGTTATATAAGAGACTGATCCCAACCGAGTATTTACCACAATTAAAGGTCTATGTCATCGATGACGCTGGACAGCCTACTGCTTTTTTCGCTGTCTCCGATGATAATCTAGAAATGTTATTTGTGGATTCAGCCTACAGGGGAAAAGGTATTGGGACTGTGGCACTACAGTATGTGCTGGATAAGCTCCAGGTGTATAAAGTTGATGTCAATGAGCAAAATCAGCAGGCTGTTGATTTTTATCTGAAAAAAGGATATCAGCTTATCGGACGCTCAGCTGTAGATGGTATGGGCAAATCCTATCCGATCTTGCATTTACATCACGAGAGCGCTATTAATGGATCGAAATAATTTTAATAAAATGAAATAACTCATGATACAAGGTTTATACGAAACGCATATTCAGGTGCGGGATTTAGCTAAGTCTGTCGCATTTTATACGGAGGTACTGGGATTACGTGTGGCACATCGTGATCCGACACGTCCTATTGTTTTTTTATGGATTGGAACCGGCAAAGACTATATGTTGGGCCTGTGGCAGGAAGAAACAAACTTTCAACCGAGACATTTTGCTTTTAGAGTGGATAAAGAGGATATCTTGAACTATGCCGTGGACTATCTGAAAACACGTGACCTGACACCTTATAATTTTTTAAAGGACGGGATCGAAGCACCGATGGTCTTTGCATGGATGCCTTGTTTTCCGGAGCTACCGAGGCCATGATCCGATGTTTATGATACTGACGGAACAGGGCCGCTATAACTGTTTTTAGTCCTTCTTTGGCATAACCCTGTTGCTGGAATTCTTTTTTTATGGTACAGCCCAATTCCACCTGCAGGTGTTCAGCACCAAAAAAATGAACGCCAATATCGCCGATTACAGCCTTTGCTATTTTGTCGGTCATAACGAGCTGAAACCAGGACTCTGGAAGATTGAACGTGTTTGGGTTTTTTGCTATAAATTCATCGACTTCTGCCAAAGAGTCTGGAATCCAGCCCTGGTATTTATTGGTTTCTTTATCTGAACGATACCCGAATATTGCCCGACTGTCTTCCGGCATGATGGGCCGAATCGCTAATCTTTCTGAATCAATGCGCATGGTTTAACGTTTTGAAAATCTGGCTATCGCTTCTTCACGCGTACCTACAAAATTGATTTTTTTTGATTTATTGCTTTCGTAGATAAAATCGTTTAAACTTTTGCTGTTGTATTTGGAGAAATCGCCAACGATGGCAATGTCAAAGCCATACTGCGTATATTTTTGAAGAATTTCACCGGCAAGTTTTGTTTTAAGTTCGAAGAAGTCATCCGTGATGTTCTCTTGATAAATAATTGCTTTGTATGCTTCTTGCGCGCCACAGTCGACCATAATCTGTAGACCATCATCGAGATTATGGATAAAGACGCCTGAACCTTTAACTTCAGCAATGTTTTCGTCACCTAGCTGAATAATAGTGATTTCCATTTTTTTTGTTGTGTCGTTTGAAAAATATATTTGTGGGATCAGATTCCATGATCCATTGCACATCGTTGGGATATGCTGTTGAAAATGATCCGAGATAGCGGATAAATAGGTTTTAACCTGCAAATTCTTTCAGCATATTGATTGTTGGACAGAAGAACAGGGAGCCGGTATGTGCTGTACTAAAGTCTAGTATTCTATCGTAATTTCCTTCGGGTTCACCGATAAACATTCTGTTCAGCATCAATTGTACGGTACTGAATGTGCTGGCGTAAGCGATAAAGTATGTTCCCATTTCATTTGTTGCGATTTGCCCAAAAGGCATATTGTCGCGCACAATCTTTAAATCGTCACCGACATTGGCCAGGGCCGAATGAGAATTGGCCGGTTTTTCATCGTCGCTCATCTCAATATCGTTTGCTTTGCTTCTGCCGATGACCTTTTCCTGATCGGCGACGGGTAAAGAACGCCAGGCATTCATGTCATGAATATATTTTTGCACAAATAAATAGCTTCCACCCTTATAGGCTGCATCCTCATCACCTACGATACCAAAGAAAGCACGATCCTCACCAAGGGGATTTTCCGTTCCGTCGACGAAGCCCAAGATACTTCGCCCATCCCAATATCTGAACCCATGAACTTCCTCCTTGCAATCCGCAACGGGATTTAATAAGGCTGCTATTTCGGTCGCCATGTCAATGCAATAGCTTTTTTCATAAGCACGAATATGGAAATGTAAATCTCCGGGGGTAGCCACAGCAATATGTTTTTGACCGATGATAGGTTCGAAAGGAACCAATTCCTTTGGCATAGGTTCGTTGAGTTCAAGCTTTTTCCAGGCATGGTGGCTTATGCCCAATACCACGCTTGCTTTCACAAGATTTGAACGTACCTGTGCCGAATTGTTGAGATTGACAACCAATGCACATAAGCGTTGGAAGACATCCTTAATGACCACATTTTCGTGGAAATTCCATACCATAAACACCGTATTGTTGCTCGGTGTATCGATGACATTTTGGGCCTGATGATCCATAAGATAAGTTGTTGTGTGTTGTACAGCCTTGCTAAGCTACAAATAAAATCGGTTGTACGGATAGACTTTTTGATTACTCGAATGCGGTTTTTTGATATAGTTTGACGATTTCATCAATGACCAGATCCGGTTCGTCATAAAAGACATGATGCTCCGCATTTTGAGCCAAAAGATAACGTCTATTGTTTTTTTGATCTGCAAATTTTTTAAGGGCAGCAATAAATAAACTGCGATCGGGTTCTTCAAAAGGCGATTTTCCTGAACCAATGACAGTCATGGGGACATTGATTTTTCCTGCAACCTCATGTAAAACAGCCGTTGACGCTTCGTAGTTTAAAACGAGATGATAGAACCCTAGGCTTTCTTTTTTGATGTTATCAAGTTCACTGGCATATTCGCTCTTCAATGATTTGGATCGCTCCATGGTCATGAGATAAGGGGAGACAATATCGATCATTACTGTGCCAACAACCTGAGCGGGATTGGAACCATCATTTCCCGCTCCAGATTCAAAGACAATGGGGATACCTTTTCCTTCCATTAAAGTGAAATGAAGGCTATGGTTGCCTACATTGATCATGGTATCCCTGAGCTGTGCTTTTACGGCCAGCCCGGGAAGTGTCAGTAGGAGGAAAACGGATAAAAGGAGATTATACTTTAGCCTGTACATCGTTCATTTTAAGTGTCATGCTTGTCGCTTCTGTCTCGATCCATTGGCTGTATTCGGCGATAGCCTGTAAGCGAAGTTCGTCGGAGATATACCCTTCCGTAACCATTTGTCGCGATTGGGCGACTTTGTTCCAGATGGCCAGATTGGTATCAAAGTTAGCTTCTCCTTTTTTGTAGGTCTGATCGGCATTGATAACCTGAACAGAATGGAAACCTGCTTCCTGGAGCAGTGCAGCGACCTCATCAGCAACACGATTGTTCATACCTGCATCTGCTCTCCACTTCAGGAAAGTATGGTAAAATGTGAGCATGCTTTCCGGAGGGGCGGGGTTCCATTCAATGGCGGTGTGATTGTAGTCTAAAATAGAAATTTGTCCTCCGGGCTTTAACCAGGATTTGAATAAGCCCAATGCCCTGGGAATATCACTTAACCATTGCATGGTGCGCGGCGTTATAATCAGGTCGAAAGGATGTGGAGGCTGATAATCAAAAATATTGCTGCAGACCAGGTTCAGATTTTGGGTGCTACCATAGTGCTCATTGCCACTGTCGATAAATGACTGTGTATTATCGAGCCCGGTTATAGTTCCGTCGCCGATATAGCTTGCTACCTCATTCGTGAGCGTTCCGGTACCACAGCCCACGTCCAAGATTTCCATGCCAGGAGATAGTAAGGGAATAATCGTTCTATAATCGAAGGATAATGTTCTTCTTTCAAATATCTTATTGGCCTGTTGGTCTTTTCTGTCGATAAATTTCTCTTTCATTGGATTTGGTTTAGTTGACTGTAAATATAGCTTTTGCTTTCCGGTTAAAAAAAAATCTATTCGTTTAACCGTTTTTGTTACGCTAATCAGACCAACAGTTGATGGTATTCCTTGATTTGTTTATGGTTACTATCAGTCGAATATCCTATTCTCCATTAAGAGGGATATAATAATCTTTTTACAAGGTATTAACAGGGGGTTAACTGGGGATTTACCCCTGCTAACCCCCTGTTAACCCCCTGCAATATCCCTGTTATTATGTAAACTGATGTAAAGCAATTTCAAAGCTGTATCGGACGATAAAAGAGGGCCATTTACTGCTTTATGACGATCATGTACTATTTTGATAGAAACAGTGATACTTTGCGATTAATACCCTAATTAGGAAATTATTTTATGTCGTTTCGTTGTTTTTTTAATAATAGTTTTTTATATTGTTGTACAACAGCACTCGTGCCGTTGCAATTACACTAAGATATCCTGATTTTATGCGAAAAGTATTCAAAGTTCTCACGCTAACGTATTGTGCTGTTTTTCTTTCAGCCTGTTCTTCCAACTATCTCATGACATTCAATGGGGAGAATGTAAAAAAAGATGAAGACAAGGGAACGTTTTCATTTAATAATGATACAGTACAAATTGATTATTCCTTTGCCGACAGAAATGGTCGAATTTACCTTCGAATAGAAAATAAAATCGATAAACCGATCTTATGGGATCTTAAAAATTCGGCCATGATTATTAATGGTAAAACGCAAGGTTATTCTGTTGAACAAGCTGCTTTTAATGGAAAGATGAATGCTTCGGTTTACGATATAAACGCTAGTAAATCCACTATATTCAATGATACTTGGGTAAACGGTTCTATCACAGGATCGGTAAGTTTGCCTAAAGATGTGGTGCTTATCCCACCACATGCCTATGTGGATGGGCATTATTTTGATTTTAAAAACGATGTTAAATCCATTGTACGATCATCCCAAAAAGAAAAAGTGTATATGTATGATATGAATGGCGAGAGTTTTGCGGTAAAACTTGCTCGATTTGAAGGCGCTGATTCACCTTACAGTTTACGTAGTTATTTAAGTTATTCGATTTTAGAAGATGGTAAAGCCATTGTTAAAACTACGGAGCAAAAATTTTATGCTGCCCAGCTTTGGCAGACCGGTTCAGTAGCGCTTAATAATATTATTGAACTGTATAATAAGCGTGGAGACGTGCTGGCTGTTAAGGAAAAAAAGGGGCAGGAGGCTATGATCGTTGGCGGGGCCTTAGCACTAACTGCAGCAGCAGCAGCAATTGACCCGAAAGCAGCTGAATAGTGCTTGTCAAAAAGGCATTTCAAATAACCTGTTTAAGGCTGCCCAACCCTTTAAATTTATGGGCATTTAAATTAGAAAAACCGAATAAATTAGAAAGACCGAATCCGGTTATGGGTTCGGTCTTTCTTTTGTTTAGGAATTAGGAGATGTCCTATTTGACTGATGTACCGTCTATAATCTCTTCATCCGCTTTGCTGACCAATTTGGTGTCTTGTTTTAAGTCGCCAAATATTTCGATCTGACCATCGATGCTGCGTCCTTTCTGTACAGGAATACGTTGTGTTTTGTTCGAAACAACAGCAATCACAAAACTTCCTTCGCCCGAAGTAAATACGGCTGATTTCGGTACAACAAAAGTACTATCCTGAGATGTTAAAGGCAATTCGACCTCTGCAACCATGCCCGGCAATAACTTGTTGTCGGTATTGTTAATGTCAATTTCTACCCGTTCGGATCTTAACCGGCTGTCCAGGGCACCCGATTTACGAGCGATCTTACCCGAGAAGGTTTGCCCCGGCAATGATTTGACGGTAAATTGTAAGGGCTGGTTTTCGGTCAGGAAACCCGAATATTGTTCCGGAACAGCAACGGCTAACCTCAGTTTGCGTTGTTGTTGAATGGTCATGATGGGCATTTCCGAACCACGGCCAGCTGGACCAACATAGGCGCCTTGATTGACATTTCTTGTTGCGATGACACCGTCGAAGGGTGCTCTGATTTCCAAATAATTCAAGAGGTTTTGTACTTCTGCATAGGCTGATTTAGCGGCTTGGTACTGGGCAAAATCAGCATTCTTTTTTGACTCAGCAACCTCAAGATCGAGTCTAGCCACAGTTCCTTCCACCTTGCTGGTTTCGAAGAGTCTATCGTAAGTGCTCTTTGTAGCCATATAAACTGCTTCTTGCGATTTGAGCCGCGATTTTGCAGCAGATAGCTGTGAACTCAATTCGGGAGCTTCCAAGACAGCCAACAACTGGCCTGCATGCACTTTACTGCCGATGTCCACATTGAGGCTTTTGACATAGCTACTGACCTTGGCGTAAATTTCGACCTGCTGGAATCCCGTGATTTCCCCAGGGATCTGCATTTTATTGGTTAATTTCTGTTTGGAAGGTACAAATGTCTCCATTGCCGGAGCTGCAGCTTCGGGACTTTCTTTTTTGACATTTTCCTCGGCTGCCGAATGGCATCCTGCTAAGGATGCGATCAGGCCGGCGATAGATAATATTTTGAACAAATTATTTTTCATATTTTATAGATTATACTGCTTTTACGATAAAGGTTTTAATGCGGCAATATAGTGTTTACTTTCTTTGTCTTCAGGATCTAATGAGATCGATTGTGTACTGCTTTTTTCTTGCGCCCAAGCAAATATGAGCGGTAAGATGACGAGTACGGCAAATGTTGAAAATAGTAATCCGCCAATGACGGCTCTACCGAGTGGTGAAACTTGTTCACCACCTTCACCATGGCCAATGGCCATAGGGAGCATGCCTACAATCATGGCTAAACTGGTCATGATAATGGGTCTAAGCCGTAAGGATGCTGCCTCACGAGCGGCAGCCAGCGCATCTCCATGATGCCGACGGATATGTTCGGCATTGGTGATGAGGAGAACAGCGTTCGCAATGGATACACCCACCGACATGATAATCCCCATGTAGGATTGTAAGTTGAGGGTAGATCCGGTTAACAACAATAGAAGTAATGACCCCAGCACCACCGCAGGAACTGTGGTGAGTACAACCATAGAAACTTTGAACGATTGGAAATTGGCTGATAGCATCAGGAATATAACGATAATGGCAACAGCCAAACCAGATTCAAGGCTGCTCATGGTTTCTTCCAATACTTTTCCGAGGCCTATTTGCTCCATGGATAATCCACGCGGGAGTTCACCAAGGGCTTTGATACTACGTTTTACATCTTTGGAGGCTGTTTTCAAATCGGTATGATCAATATTTGCTGTAACTGATACATAGGGCATCGCGCCCAAATTGTCATTTTCTCCATAAGTGAAGGACGGTGTGATGGTTGCAACGTCGCTCAGTATTGGTCGCGCCGAATTTTTCAATAAAGGGATTTCACCGATTTCTTTCTCATCTTTCATTTTATCGATGGGAACCTGAACTTGGACATTATACGAGAGTCCTGCTTTTTCATCGATCCAGGTGTTTTTTTCGGTATAACGCGAAGATGAGGTGGACGCGATAAGCGATCGTGTCACTTCGCTGAGATCGATACCCAATTGTGCAGCTCTAATGCGATCTATTTTAATATCGTACGAAGGATATTTAATGGATTGTGCTAATTGTACATCTCTAAAGTAGGGGATGGCTTTTAGTTCCTCGATCAATTTTCCGGCGTACTTTTCGTTGTTCTTTTTGTTTTTTCCTGCTATCCGAACTTCAATAGGGGTAGGCGACCCCTGGCTTAATACTTTATCCGTAAGTTCGATCGGTTCAAAGGATACCTGTACATCGGGAACTGCTGCTTTCAGGCGTTTTCGGTATTCATCACGGAAACTGTCCATATCATGATGGTAGTCTTTCAGTGCTATTTGGAAAACAGCTTCATGTGGACCGGCCATGAAAAGATAGATCGGCGATACTGAAAACTGCCCGGGGTGCTGACCGATATAGACAGAAGATATGCTAATATGTTCTTTGCCAACCAGTTTTTCCAGTTCGGCCAGCGCCAGTTTTGCTTTTTCTTCGGTGCGTTCGATACGTGTACCTTCAGCGGCACGAAGGCGCATTTGAAACTGGCTGGAGTTGACTTTCGGAAATACATCCTGGCCTATCGTGGAAAGTAAAATGACAACAAGACTTAGCGCTCCAAGCAGATAGATCACCGTAATGGTTTTCTTTCTTTTGAACAAGCGATCGAGCATTTTCATGAATCTGTTTCTGAACCGTTCAAAAATACTGATCTTTCCATCGTTGTTAAAGTCGTCACGTTCCACCAATAGTTTCTTCTGATTCAAGGTATCCTGTTCGGATTCTACGGTCAGTCCAGATGCTGCAAACTGGGCTTCATCTGCATTTAAACCCTCGGATTTGGTCGCATGTGGAGCCTTATGGGCATGATCTTTCATAAACCAGTTTGCCATGATGGGAACGAATGTCTGCGAAAGAAGAAAGGATACGATCATCGAAAATCCAATGGACAGGGCCAAGGGAAGAAATAGCGAGCCCGGAATTCCCGTCATGGTAAATGCAGGTGCAAATACGGCTAATATACAGAGCAGGATCAATAATTTTGGTAAGGCGATCTCCTTACAGGCATCCCAGATAGCCAAGGCTTTGGGTTTACCCATATCCAGATGCTGGTGTATATTCTCGATCGTTACCGTACTTTCGTCGACCAAGATACCAATAGCCAGGGCTAGTCCGCTGAGGGACATGAGGTTGATGGTCTGCCCGAAGAGTTTCAGAAAGAGCACTCCGGATATCACGGATATCGGTATGGTCAGGATAACGATCAGCGCGGCTCTTCGATCACCTAAAAATAGGAGCACCATAAGTCCGGTCAGGATAGCTCCGATGGCACCTTCGGTAATCAAACTCTTTACCGAATTGATGACATAAACGGATTGATCAAATTCATACGATAACTTGACGTCGTCGGGTAAATTCTCCTGAATTTTTGGTAAAGCTGCTTTTAAGTTCTGGACGACTTCCCATGTGGAGGCATCGCCAGCTTTGGCAATACTGACGTATACGGAGCGCTTGCCGTTGACCAAGGCGTAGCCTGCAGTAACATCAGCTCCGTCCTTTACCGTAGCGATATCTCCAAGGTAAAGATTTTGTACACCACCTTTAAATAGCGGGATTTTTTCAAAATCTTTGACCTCTTTAATGGTATTATTGGTCGGCGTAATGTAGTTTTTATCCTGAATGCGTACGTTTCCTGCCGGGGCAGTTTGATTGTTCAGTCTTAGCGCTTCTACAACCTGATCGGGCGTCATATTGTGGTTCCGCATTAAATCGGGATCAACGTTGACCTCAATTGTACGTGGACTTCCCCCAAAAGGAGGGGGCGACAGTAGACCAGGGATTGACGTAAACGATGCCCGGACATAGACGTTGGCTAGATCTTGTAGTTCGTTGTTAGAACGCTTGTTACTGCTCAATACCAGTTGGCCTACAGGGAGGGATGAGGCGTCAAAGCGAATGATGAACGGCGGTTGTGAGCCTGGAGGAAAGGAGGCTTGGATCCGATTGGCCAGGGCACTTAGCTCGGCTGCAGCCTGGGCCATGTTGGTGTCTTCGTAATACGATACTTTCATTAAGGTCAGACCTTGAATATTCTTGGTCTCAATAGACTTGACCCCATTGGCAAAAAGAAGGATATTGACGTAGTTTTTGGCAAAATAAGATTCCATTTGATCCGGCGAATAGCCACCAAATGGATGGGCAATATAAATAACCGGAAGGTTCATTTTTGGCAGGATATCCACCTTGATCGATCGAACGGCACCTATGCCAAAGACAATAAGTCCCAATACGAGTACGAGGATGGATATCGGCTTGCGTAAGGCAAAACGTATTAAATTCATGTAATGTTATTTATAGTTCTTTGTTGAAAATATCAAAATCTCCCGCAGCTGCGGCTTTTAGTAAAAGCGACTGCCAAAGATTGATGTGGACGATCTCTCGATCGGTTTCGGCTCTATTTAGTGTATAAAGGGTCTGCGTCACGTCGACAAGTGTCGCTAGGCCGTTTTTATACATCGTCATTTTTTGATTGTAAGCTTGCTGAGCTGCCGACACTTGTCGGGGAGCTTCTAGATCACTTTTTAGGGCCAATTGGATTTTCACATCAGCGGCATCCAGCTGTGCTGTCAATTGGGCTTCGGCAGTTTGGTATTCTTCTCTCAGGGCATCATTCGTAAAGCGCTGTGCACTGATTTTTTTATTGATACGCGCAATCGAAGTCAGATTCCAGTTTATGCCCAATCCCAAGAGATAATTTTGCCTACTGGGACGAACCCCTTTCCAATAATTTGTGCTATATGCTTGTAAATCCGTAATGTAGTCGCTCTTAAAACCAGATCCCCTTGTCTGAAAGACCCCAAAGGCACTTACAGTGGGAAGATACTCTTTGGTTGATAGTTTCAATTGTTGTTCGCCAAGTTCAATTTTACTTTTATAAAATTGCAGCATAGGATTACTTTCAATCAAGTTGCCTGAAAGCGGAGTTAGCTGTATAGGTGTTTTCTGAACCAGAACAGTATCTATTTCGAGATTTTTCGCTGGAATCCCCATCAATACCGTCAGCTTATTGTTTTGCTCCTTAACATTTTCACGGGCCTGATTGAGACTGATTTTTGCGCGCGATACTTCCGCTGAAGCAAGCGTAGAATCTACTCCGGGTAATATTCCGTTTTTTACTTTGGTGGCAGCAATATTTAAAAATACCAGTGCGCGATCCAGATTCATCTGTTGATTTTTTTCCAATCGTTGACTAGCCAATAAATTGAGGTAAGCCGCAGCGATCTTGATTTTATGCTGGAACTGTTCCTGACCGAGATCGGCCTGTAGTCGTTTGGTATCGGATTTGGCCAATTCGATACGTTCTTTTTTTCGTCCAAAGGTGTAAATGTCCCAATTGACATTGGCTAAGTAAAGCGCACCAAATGCGGCATTCCAATTTTGTTCTGGAAGAGCGGCTCCCGAAGAAGCTACACCCAGCCCACCAAATCCATACAGCGGACCATTTTGTCCGTTGACTGTTCCAAAGTCCTGTTGGGCTACGATGTTCAGATTGGGCCAAAAGTCGCGTTTGACTTGTTCATTGGTCTGCAGGGAGGACTGGAGATAATATTCCTTTGCCTTGATATTTCCATAATTTGCAAGACCCTGTTCTACGGCGTCGCGCAGTGTAAGCGTCTGAGCGAAGGAGGAGGATGTCGCAAGTGACACAGCCAATGACAGCACTAAATTCAATTTCAGCATAGGTTATCTATCATTTTATGGACACGAAGATAGCGATGAGCTAGGCTGTAAGGCCCCTTTTAAATGATCTATCGTGTTTAAAAGTGACCAATTTAATTCGTCATTTATTTTTCTGCTGTTATAAACTTAAAACTCTTACTTTGTAACAGAATTTTAACAAAAAAAAAGGATTATGAGAAAGGTTTTGGAGAACAAGATGATACAGGAAGTCGTCCTATTGATCTTTTCGTTTATCCTCTTTACGTTGAACGACTGGATTTTGATCCTGAGTTGGAAGGGATTTTTGATGGGGGTGCTCTATTTCCTGATCCTTTATGCGCATGCGCAACTAAATCGCTTTTTTCTATTGCCATTACTGCTTAAAAAGAATAAACCCCTGTTGTATATTCTGGCTTCGGTGGCAACGCTGCTGATTTTTGCACTGATATTAAAACAGCTGACGGATAACGTCATTTACAAGAATTGTTTTCTCTACAAGAATCTGGTTCAGAAAACATTCCATTATCAATTTGGTGTATTATTGGGCTCGTTGATCTGCATATTGGGCAGTATCCAATTTATCGAATTTTACCGCTTTCAACGGGTGAAGACCAGACGCGAACTGCTTTCCAATCAAACGCAACTGTCGCATTTAAAAAAGCAGCTCAACCCACATTTTCTATTCAACACGTTAAATACCATTTATGGTATTAATCTAAAGTATCCGGAACGTACTTCTGAATTGATCATCAAAGTGTCTCAGCTGCTTCGTTATCAAATGGAGAGCAGTGAACGGGAGTATGTGCCTATGGATGATGAAATTGATTTTATTTCAAGTTATATTGAACTGGAACGCGAGCGGTTAGGCTATCGAACGAAAATTGAATTTGACTATCAAAAAGAGGAAGATATCAATTATCAGATAGCGCCAATGTTATTGATTACTTTTGTGGAAAATGCTTTTAAACACGGAACCTGCAGTATTGAAGATTGTTTTGTACATATTTCAATCAAGATTGAAAAAGGGAACTTATATTTGCATGTCCGAAATTCTGTTCCGGTCAAGAAAAGGAATGTGTTTTCGGCGAAAATAGGTTTGGAAAATACAATAGCGCGATTAAAACTTTTGTATCCTAATCGGTATACATTAACGACAAATTCCAAAAAAGAGGAGTATGAGGTGTCATTGGTTATAAATCTTTAAACAATGAATAAAAATAGCTGTATTGTGGTTGATGACGAACCTGCGGCGCATTATGTCCTGGTAAATTATATTGAAAGAAGTACTGATCTGCAGTTGGTCGCTCAATGTTATAATGCTTTTGAGGCATTGGATTTTCTTCGGGAGAACAAAGTAGATTTAATCTTCCTGGATATTGAAATGCCCGAAATTAATGGGATGGAGTTTCTGAAGATGCTGGATAACCCACCCAAAACGATTTTGACAACAGCATATTCCGAATACGCATTGGAGAGTTATGATTACGGCGTTGTTGATTATCTGTTAAAACCTATTTCATTTCCCCGTTTTTTTAAGGCTGTTCAACGTTTTTTATCCTATAACACGACTGTGTCGCCCCAGGAAGAAGAACCCAAATCAATTAGTATACGCATGGATGGTCGTATTATTGACGTTAAATTATCGCAGATCGATTTTATCCAGAGCTTTGGCAATTACGTAAAAATTGTTACCCCGGGACAAACTTTTTTAACAGCAAGCACCACCCAACAAATTCTCACACAGGTGCCAGCATCAAAGTTTGTCCGTATCCACAAATCCTACATTGCTTCGATCAATAAGGTGATCAAATATGAGCATGGAATGGTACAGATCAATAATACCTCCCTTCCGGTCGGTATTACTTTCCGTCGAGAGTTACAGGAGCGGCTAGCCAATAAATAGGTCTGAGCGAATGGAGGTCTTGTTGCTATGAGCGAGTCAGGTGACTACCATTTCTCTTTTAACAGCGTTTCCAACTGCCCAATTTCTTCCTGATACATGGTTTTCTTTCTAGTTCCGAAGTAAAGGATATTTTCGACAGGCGATGTCCCTTCCCAGATTAGTTTTATTTTCCCGGATGCAATTGCTTCAGCACATAGGAAGTCAGGAACAATCGAAAAGCCTGTATTGTTGCTCAAACAGCGTATGATGGAGCTAATATTGGGAACAATATAATTGGGGCTAAAGTCTGGATGTTCGCCAAAGTGTGTTGACCAGTAGTTTTTTAAATGATCCATATCGGCAGCCGTGCTATACCATAATTGTTTTTTAAGGAGTTGAGCTGCTTCTTTAATTTTATTGGCACTCAGCAGTGCTTCCAGTGTGGATGTATCCGTCTGACACCCTGCAATCAAGACAATACGTTCTTTTGAAAAAGCTTCATACTGTAGATTCTGTTGGTTTCCTTTTTGAGGCGTAATAATAAGATCCAATAAACCATTATCAAGATCCTGTTGCATCTGCGGATATTCTCCAAATTTGATAATTAAATTGAAGGGGAGCTGGGCAATATGTTCTTCGAGGGTGTACTGAAAGGTCTCAAAACACATTCCGATACTGATCGTTATACGTTCGTCCAATGCCCGTTTGTGAAAATGCTGTTCACCGGTTTCTAGTTTTTTAAGCGGATCAATAACATAGTTATACAAGATTTTCCCCTTTTCGGTCGGCACCATTCTTCGCGCAGAGCGATCAAAAAGCTTGTGCCCCGTAAATGCTTCCAGGGAATTCAGATGTAAGCTTACCCCCGGCTGAGAAATAAATAATTCCTGTGCAGCTGCAGATAATGTTCCGGTTTCATAGATTGCCTTAAATGTACGAAGCCATTCTAAGTTCCATTTCATAGTTATTATTTTTATGATACAAATATACAATTTAAATTATTTGTATGATTCAAAAATATGATAGAAATTTGTATTATCAATAATAAAAATTATAGAGATGAAAATATTTATTATCAACGGCGGACAGAAATTCGCACACTCGGGTGGTTCTTTCAATACCACAATAACAAATTGGACCGTTGAAACATTGGCTGAAAATGGATTTGAAACAAGGGTTACCAATATCAATGATGATTTTGATCCAATGGTTGAAGTTGAAAATTTTAAATGGGCAGACATTATCGTTTACCATTTTCCTGTATGGTGGTTCCAGGTTCCGAATCGTCTGAAACTTTATATCGATGAAGTCTTTACGGCCGGCCACAACAACGGTATCTATAAGAGTGATGGTCGATCGCGTAAGAATCCGGCAATTAATTACGGCACCGGGGGGTTGATGCAAGGTAAAAAATACATGGTGACTTCGAGCTGGAATGCCCCTGAGACAGCATTTACAATGGAAAATGAGTTTTTTGATCAGCATTCAGTTGATGCCGGTGTTTTATTCGGTTTTCATAAGATGAATCAGTTTGCAGGATTGGAACACCTGGGAAGTTTCCATTTTCATGATATGGAAAAGGGGGCATCTCAAGAACGTGTCGACAATTACGAAAAGGAATATAAACAATATTTGGAAGAGGTCTTCCATTTGGAAACTACGTTGAACTAAAAATTTATTGATCGATAAATCGCTTTATCCATGGCGTTATTGCGATGAAAAGAGTAAATTACCAAAATAAAATCAATAACATGAAGGTATATTTAACCGCAATTTTAAAAGCAGTTCCTGCACATCGGGAAGAAGTATTGGCATTATTGTTAGAAATGGTCGAGGCAAGTAGGAAAGAAGAAGCGTGTATACAGTATGATCTGCACCAGGTAAACAGTGATGAAAATCAATTTATATTTTATGAAATCTGGGAAGATCAAGCGGGCTTGGATGCGCATAATCAACAACCTTATATTGTGGCATTTGGAAAAGTGGCTGGTGAAAAATTACAGGAAACGCCTCAAATTATAGCAATGAATAAGATTGCTTAATTTACCATGTGGTCTGTCCGGACCTTATTGAGAAGATAGCAAACAACATGTGTAGTGGATGATTTGTGTGGGCCTAGGATATGAACTATAATTGAAGTATTGGTGGTGCCAAAATCATTTGTGTTGCCTAGATAGAGCGTGCTCTATTCTGATTTGGTGACGCGAATGATTTTGTTGGTACCTTGCTGAACAGCGACGTCGACTTTATTTCGTTGCGTGTAGCTCTGTTGCAGGAGATTCAATTTTTTGGTCAGCTGACCATCTTGATTATCTAGCCAGAAGGTAGCAGCCATGATACCAATTTGCACTCTGTAACTGGAATCAGTTTCCGGAACAAGCTGCTCGATAATCTGATGTTGATACCAGGTCAGTTTTTTGTTTTCTTTTTGGGAAACACAGCTGTACAGGAGAAATGCCAGAAGGGCGACATAGCCCATTTTTAGAAGTTTACTGCGTCTTAGGTCCATCAATAGTTCTTTGTGTTAATATCAAATCTACGATTTTTTATCCAACTAATGAATTACCTCTACGAATTTTTATGGCCTCATTTAAACAGTTATGCGCATTTATTGACCAGACTTCTCCTGTATGCACATTCAAGTAAATCTAAAAATGTATGAAGTTTATTGTTCATTTCGTTGTAATCATAAGCCTGAATTACGTCGGGTAATTGCACAAATTGGTGCAATTGGCTTTGGAGAAGGAGATCTTCTTCTGAAGCTATCAATAGCCGGACGACTTCAGTCGTGAGTTCCATATGGCATTGAAATCCGTAAACGAGATTTGTATAACGCACAATTTGCCTAGGGCAGCCGGCGCTACTTGCTAAGATTTCACTTTCAGGGGTAAGTCCAGGCATATCGTTGTGCCAATGTCCAACCGATAACGGGCTGCCAAAATGTGCTATTTTGGAGTCGTTTATTCCTGCCGCTGTAAGCGTGATGGGGAAAACCCCAATTTCTTTTTGTGGACTATGTTCATACTTTGCCAATAGCGCTTCGCCAATCAGTTGTGCGCCCAGGCATATACCAACAACTGCCTTGCCTGCATCAATACATCGGCGGATAAAGGCGATTTCGGCCTTAGCGTCAAAATAAGGGTATTCGGAAGGGGATGAATCTGGGCTTTGAGGTCCGCCCATAATGATCAATACATCGACGGAATCAATTTCGTCTGGCAGAAGGTCCTGTTGGTAGACCTGGGAAAAGGTGACCTCATGCTGTTGTTTTTCTGCCCAGGCTAAATAGGCTCCGGGTGCTTCAAAAACTTCGTGTTGTATAAAATGTATCCGCATTGGTTTTTATGTTATCGGTTTTCGTTCCAGTAATAACTATTTGGAGTAGGACGCTGTCCAAAAATTGCCGTTCCTACCCTGACAATCGTCGCGCCTTCCGCTATAGCTATTTCTAAATCCCCGCTCATGCCCATCGACAGTTCTTTCATCGATACATCAGGAATAGCTAGGGCTATAATTTGTTGTTGAATATGTCTAAGCAATTTGAAACAGGCTCGTACCTGTTCGGCCTCGGCACTCAATAGACCTATCGTCATCAATCCTTTAATCTTTAGTGTGTTTAATGTTGCTATTTGCTGTACTAGATCGATCACTTCCTTTGGAGCAGCGCCGTACTTGCTCTCTTCAAAGGAAGTATTCACCTGAATGAGCACCTCCATGGTTTTATCTTCTTTTAAAAGTCGTTGATGCAATTTTTCGGCAAGATCTATACGATCTATTGAATGGATGCAGGATACGTTGTATTTAAGCAGATCCTTGATTTTATTGGTTTGCAGGTGGCCAATAAAATGATTAACATGCGGAATAGTATTTAAATACTCAAATTTGTCTTTTAATTCCTGTACTTTATTTTCGGCAATTAAGGTTTGACCAGTTTGCAGTGCGATTTCGATACGTTCGGCAGGTACGGTTTTAGTCGCTAGCAATAATTTTACTTCGCGTGGGTCGCGCTGATTTGCTTTGCACGCTTTGTCGATACGCTGTTGTATAATGCGTATATTCTCTGTAATAAACTCATCCATGTTACGGTTGTATTGTTTTTTTCATCATAATATCGATTTGCTTATCGTCGCCCAGTTGAAATATATGCTTGTCGAATGCCACAAAGCCATTTTTCCGATAGAAATTGATCGCGCGGGAATTTTTTTCCCAAACACCAAGCCAGATAAATGAAACTGCTTTTTTTTGAGCTAAGACTAGTGCTTTCTCGAACAATAGCTGCCCCACTTTTCTACCGTGAAATTCCTGTAGAACATAGATGCGTTCAATTTCCAATGCCTGTGGGCTTTGGTTTTCGGTCTGCGCTTGTCCGGTATTTATTTTTAAGTAACCGATAACATTATTTTCTAAAACGGCGAAGTAAAATTCAGACTCATCATGGCAGAGCTCGGCCAATAATTTTTCTCTTGCAAAACCTTCCGTTAGATAAGTCTTCATGTTCTCTTCGGTGTTTGTGTCTGAAAAGGTCTGGATAAATGTTTCTTTTCCAATATGCTGCAGCAGGTCAATATCTGTTAGTTTTACTTTAGTGATGGCTATTTCGGTGTTATTTTTGTTCATTTTTTTCATTACTTATTGATCCATTTTTCATTGCTGCGGCAATATTTCTTTCGAGCTCATTGTCGCTATTTTTCAGAAAATCGCGGATACGCTGTTTTTCTGTTTCACTTTTATTTTGACCTAATTTTTTTTTGGCCCTGTAAATCCGTAACGACAAGTTCGAAGGCGATGATACCTCGCATCATGCCACTTTTGAAGCGATCGGAGAGATTGTTCCATTGTGTTAGATAAGCTTCGTCGTAACTGAGGATCATTTGCTCTAAAGCCTTGTTTATTGCTTTTTCCTCCGTAAGGATAGATGCAAGACCATAGGCATGAACCGCAATGTAGTCCCAGGTTGGTACACTTTCCTCCTTGTCGTAGTGCTGTGGCGAGATATAAGCATGTGGTTCGGAGAAAATGACTAATGACGGTGTATTTTCGATATAATTGGCTTGTTCGTTTGCGCGAGCGAAGTGTGATGTTAAAAGCAGCTGATCTTTATCTGTACGGATGTGGAAGGGGAGCTGGGTTGCTATTGGAATCCCCTCTTTAACCGATACGATGGTGGCAAAACTATATTGTTGCATAAATTCAACCTTTTCTGCGTAATCTTCGAACTGGAAATGTTTGGGTACATACATGCAAATAGCTATTTCTTGATTTAATTCAAAATTACGGCCAATGGGTGCAAATGAGCTAGTCCAAATTGAATAATGTAGCTGGTCCAGTGTTCATTTATTGCGCTTGCTTAAGTATATTTACGTTAAAAGATAAGCAAAAAAAGACGCCAAAAATGGAGAAATATGAGCTAAGACGTTTAGAAATAGGAGAATGGCAGCAATACAAAAAGATAAGACTGGAGGCCTTATCTTCTGCTCCTGAGGTGTTCGGTAGCAATTATCAAAAGGAAGCGGCTTGTAGTGATGCCGAGTGGATGGCCTTACTGGGCAATCCCAAGTGTGCGATATTCGGTTTGTATAACCAAGAATTATTGATTGGGCTGACTGGTGTCGTGTTGGATCGGACGGATGAATCAAATGCGATTTTGATCGCGTCTTTCATTCAGGAAGGCCATAGAGGCCGGGGGTTGTCCCGCTTGTTTTATGAAGCGCGTATAACATGGGCACGTGAACAAGGCTGCCTCCGGATTACGGTATCTCATGGGGTTGGTAACGAAGCCTCGAGAGCTGCAAATCAATCGTTTAACTTTGCGTATACACATTCAAGAGATGTCGTTTGGCCTGATGGGGTCAAAGCAGAAGAGCTGATCTATGTTTTGAATCTTTAGTTAACCTGCTTCCTGCTGTTGATCAATTACTGCGTTCAGTCCGGTCTGAACGCAGCAACTGATCTATAAAATACAGCGCATGGAAACAAGCTTTAAAGTTCGTTTTCGTGCGAACTGTTGGGTGCTTTCGGATTATATTGCTGGACATGATCAACTTTGGCAAATAGGTGTGGACCATTCATTTCAATTCCTGCCGCTAAAAAGTCATCGAGGATCAATTGAAAAATTTCAGATTTTGCCAGTTCAATTTCCGCGGATCTAGCGATGTAGACATTCAGTTCATATAAAACATAAAAGTCGTCTAATTTTTTTTGCAAGACGAATGGGGCAGGACTAAGGTTGACTCTTTTTATTCGTGGCGGGATGTTCAGCAGCAATTCGTGGATACGTTGCCAAGGTTCTTCATAACCGACTGTCAATTCCACCTGAAAACAAATTCCCTCTTCAGAGAATGTCGAATAATTGACGGTATTTCCCGAAAGTACCGAGGAATTGGGAATGGTAATTTCTTCATTTTTTATCGTTCGAAGCCTGGTTACCAGGGGGGATTTTTCGATAACAACGCCCGTTTTGTCGGCGATAGTGATACGGTCTCCGATACGGAAAGGACGCATATAGGTGATCACAAGCCCCGCTATGATATTGGAAATCGCAGAAGATGACCCCAAAGAGAACAGGACACCAATAAATACGGATATTCCTTTAAAGATATCTGAATTTGCGCCGGGTAAGTAAGGGAATATGAGCACCAGCGTGAAGGCTTGGAGCAGAAAACGAACAATAGTAAAGGTTGGCATGGCAAAATCGCGATGAAAACCATTGACCTCTAATTTGCCTTTGTCAATTTCGCTAAAAATATACTTTATGAATCGAACGGCATACCGCATGACAACGAGTATGACAAATACAGTAATCAGATTGGGAATATAATCCCAAATGGCCAAAACTGCAGTCTTCAGGGGCTTTGTAAAAAGTCCAATGAGATTGGATGCCCAGCTCTGTGTAAATGGAAAGACACTAAAGACAATCGGCAGCATGATAAAGGCAATGAGTACGATCAAGCCCCAACGTAAGATATTTATGGCATTAATAAACATCCGTGTTTTTTGTACGGAGGTGACAAGGACGTAATTTTTGATCTTAATGTCTTTGATCCGCTGTGTTCTTTCTGTCAATATACGTCGCGTACCATATTTTTTCAATTTGTTTATCAATAGAATCAATATCGAAAAAACGACTAGAATGAGAAATACAAGCCCAATACGCGTAAGAAGTTTTGTAATGCTGTTATCAGCACGTTCCGTTTTGATTGAATCCTGAATTCTTTTTAGGTAGTTTGCCGCAATCTCTTCTTTGCTTTTTCCTTCAAGAAGGGCATCGAGTTCTGTGACGGAAGTTATGACGAGATCTTTATAAACGATGTCGGCACTTATTTCGCTGTTTTCGATTTTAAAGGAATCTACTTTCACAAAATCGTCTTCATATAGATTATGGATTCTGCTGACCACATTGTAGGCGCGGTCTTTGGCTAATGATGATCCAAGTTTATTATAGATATAGAATAGCGTATCCTGAAATGGCGCGACCGCATATCTTTTTGTGTTTTTTTTGATGGAGTCTACTTTAACTTTCAGCTGCTGCTTCCGAAGGTTATTTTCTTCGTCAAACTCATTCAGCTGCTGTTTTAAATTTTCTTTTTTGGGGCTATTTTGACTTTTAAGATCGGCAATTTCATGCTGAAGCTTTACCCGTTCAAGAGAATCATTAATTTGCTGTTGTCTAATTCCGTTCAGTAGGGAACTTAGATCCAATTCTTTTTTATTGACCGAATCTGTTTCTTGTGCATAAAGCGGTGCGCTCGTTGAAAATAGACAAGATATAGTCATTAAGAAATAAACGTAAATACTTCTCATCGTGTTATTGGTAAAATTGAATGCCGATGTTTACTAGGTTATTTTGCGCATAACGATCGGACAGGTTCTCAAAGATAATAATTATCTCGATTAGACGGCAGATCGTCAAATATGATATAAATTGAAGGTAAAATGATACGATGCGACAGCTGAATTTAACTTATTCCGACTTTCTTTGTTAAAACGATTGAGCATATGCTCAATACGAAAAACTGTATAGCTAATTTTATCTAAAAAATATGATTAAACCTTTTCAAAAATCTATTTATGCAATGAACAAACTTGGGAAGATATGTCTCTGTGTTATTGTAGCCTGTGTTTCCACTGTTTTAGATGGACAAGCCCAAGAACGCAAAGCTCCGGCTTATCCATTGATTACACACAACCCCAATTTTAGTATATGGTCAATGACAGATCAGCTTCATGCATCGACAACAAAGCACTGGACAGACGCTGATCATTCGCTGTTGGGCTTAATTGATGTTGATGGTCATATTTATCGTTTTCTTGGCAAAGAGGAACCGAGTTATGCGGTTATTCTACCGACTGCCGAAGATAAATCTTATACGGTACAGTATACAGAATCAAAACCTCAAGGTGGCTGGGAATCTTCCGCTTATAATACGGATACGTGGAAATCGGGACTTGCACCCATAGGTGATGACGAGAAGCAGGTAAAAACCCTTTGGAAATCGGACGATATCTGGGTGAGACGCGAGTTTTCCGTAGCGGATCCGAAGGGTATTAATGAGTTGTTTTTAAAACTCAATCATGATGATAATATAGACGTATTTTTGAATGGGAAGAAGGTTTACGAAAAAGTAGGTTGGACCAACAACTTTCAGTATATACCGATTGACAAGACGAATTTGAAGGCTGGGCAAAATAATATTGCCATCCATTTGAAGAATAGTGCTGGCGGTCGTTATCTCGATTTTGGTTTGGTTGACAGGCTTAAAGAGCGTGGGGCACGGATTGAAGAAGCCGTGCAAAACGATGTAGAAATAACAGCGACGCGTACGGTTTATAACTTTCAGGCAGGTAAGGTTGATCTAAAATTAACTTTTACGTCGCCTTTGCTTATGGAAGATCTGAATTTATTGGCTCGACCGGTAAGCTATATCACGTATAACGTCAAAGCAAACGATGGCAAGCAGCATGCGGTTAAAGTTTTTCTAAGTGCATCCACAAATATTGCGGTGTATAAACCTTCACAGGAGGTGATCGCCGAAAAATATGAGACGGCAAAATTGTCTGTACTAAAGACGGGAACGGTCGAACAGCCTATTCTGCAGAAAGGGGCCGATGATATGCGGATAGACTGGGGGTATTTTTATGTTGCTGCGCCGAAGCGGGATAAAACGCAACAGTTTATTAGTCCGAGAGGCGGAGCCGTAGACGCCTTTAGAAAGGGAACAACGACATCGGTAAAAACTGTTAAGGGGACATCACTTGCGCTGAACACGGTCATTCCATTTGGCAATGTGGGGGCGAAAGTGGAGGAACGTTTTGTAGAGGTTGGGTACGATGAAATTTATGCGATTCAGTATTTCAAAAATAATTTGAGACCATGGTGGAACAACTCCGGTAAAGAAACGATGGAAAATCAGCTGACTTTGGCTGCAGATGAGTATCGTAAGGTACTCGATAAGTGCGTGGCATTCGACAAAACAGTGTATGCAGATGCGCTAAAATCGGGTGGAAAAGAGTATGCACACCTTAGCGTTCTCGCTTATCGTCAAAGTATTGCAGCACATACCTTGGTGAAAAGTCCACAAAACGAACTACTATGGCTTTCCAAAGAAAATAATAGTGGCGGATTCATCAATACGGTCGATGTCACTTATCCTTCAGCGCCATTGTATCTGATCTATAATCCGGAGTTGTTGAAAGGGATGTTAAGTGGAATATTTTATTTTAGTGAGAGCGGTAAATATCCCTATCCTTGGGCAGCGCACGATTTGGGTACGTATCCATTGGCCAATGGTCAAACCTATGGTGAACCTATGCCTGTGGAGGAATCGGGCAATATGATTATTTTAACTGCTGCAATCGCAAAAGTGCAAGGGAATGCTGACTATGCCAGGAAGCATTGGAAAACATTGACAACATGGGTAGATTATCTCGTTAAAGATGGTTTTGACCCTAAAACGCAGCTATGTACAGATGATTTTGCCGGTCACCTTGCACGAAATGCCAATTTATCTGTTAAGGCTATCGTTGGTATTGCTTGTTATGCGCAGCTAGCGGAGGCCATTGGTGAAACCGCAATAGCAAAAAAATACCGTGCAATTGCCGAGGAAATGGTTCCGAAATGGATGGAAATGGCATATGCTGGTGATCATTATGCACTGACATTTGATGATAAAAATACCTGGAGTCAAAAATATAATTTGATCTGGGACAAAGTGTTGGGATTGAATCTATTTCCACAGAAAGTGTATGATACAGAAATTAAGTATTATCTGACCAAGCAAAATAGATTCGGCATACCATTGGATAGCCGTAAAGCGTACACAAAAAATGACTGGATTCTTTGGACGGCATCATTTGCTCCATCAAGAGAAGCATTTGAAGCTTTGATAAAACCAGTCTATAATCATGCGATTCAAACGGAATCCCGTGTCCCATTAAATGATTTTTATGATTCGACTACGGGGATCCGCGAAAACTTCAAGGCGCGTAGTGTTGTTGGAGGTTTTTACATGAAACTTTTAGCGGATATCATGAAACAGAAATAAATGAGGAAAATGAGTAGGAGACGGGAGTCCACAATGAAATATTTAGTTTGTGTTTAGTTAATAAGACGGCGGGCAATTAAAGAATTGCTCGCCGTTTGTTTATAGGGTTATGCGTTTCAATATCCCGTATTTTACGGTATCGAAATTTGGCTCAACATGGTTCTTTTTTCTGATTTCTGTTGAAATACGTGTTGTCTTGCAAGTTCTGTATTGTTTTCCTGAAATTTTCACTGCAGTAGAACCTAGAAAGGACGTTAAATATTCCTTTGTTTGCCATTAATATGTCACTGGTATATGAAGGATGACTGTGGTACCAGCAGTTGGGTTTTTGGTGATCTGTACACTTGCTTTCTTGCCCAACAGCTGCATGCGTTCACGACTGATGGTCCCAGAGAGTGAACGATGGTTAATTACAGGAATGTCTGGATTTACTTTACCACTATCTTTAATCGTCACCTGTAGGATATCTTCAGATAACGTAAACTGGATGTCGATACTGCCATCGCCCGTTTCGAGGTTTATGCCATGCAGAATTGCATTTTCAACATAGGGTTGTATGAGCATTGGTGGTAGCATGACCGCACTTAAATCTTGATCTTCAGGTTGTGTGATATGGTAATGAAAGGCATCTTCAAAACGCATTTGCTGCAAGATCAAATAGTTTTCTAAGGTTTCCAGTTCCTCATTTAATGGAACAAGGTTTTCACGGCTTAATTCGAGATTGCTGCGTAGTAGTCGACTGAAACGATTTAAATATTTGATGGCATTTTCCTTCTTATCCAGGCGCATGAAGCTCTGTACAGCGGAAAGGGTATTGAAAATAAAGTGCGGTTCCATCTGTGTGCGCAACAACTGCTGCTGCAACAAGACCTTTTCTTTCTCTTGTATGGAACGGCGCTGGCGAAAACTGTAATATAGGAAGAAAAGTATGATGATCAATAAAATAACCGCGAGCGAGGATATGATCAGCCCTAAACGATTTTGTTGTAGCTGGAGTTTATTGATCTTGATATTTTCGTTCAGTATTCGAATAGATTGATCCTTCGCCTGGAGTTGATATAGGGCATTCATTTCTGCGATCGCTTGTGTATTCTCCGATTGGTAAATACCCCTTTGTAATTGCACAAGATGATTCAATACGTCTATTGCGGCTTTATTTTTTCCTTGCAAGCGATAGACGGCTGCTAGACTGTTTTGAAATGTAATTTCGTTGTTGGGAAAGATTAATTTTGGAAACTGCGCTTTAAGTTTGCTGGCTTTTTGGATGAATTTTTCTCCCAAGGCCGGCTTATTTAATGAAACATAGATTGCGGCAACATTACTGTAGTCTACGAATAAATTGTTCATCAATATAGAGGACGCTGTTTGTTGGTGCAAACGTTCATCTATCGCTATTTTTAGCAACTCATAATGTAAAATGGAGTCCGGTTTTTTAGCCGTTTCATAGTATTGGATCTTCGAATCATATAGAAAACTAATGTTGTATTTGTCTGGATTTTTGGCATGTAATTCTTCGAGTTGATGAAGGAAGGGGGCAATATCTTTTGCTGGCCGCTGTAAAGTATTCAGCGTCTGGATCATTTGTACCAATACGCGTTGTCGGTTAATGTGTCCTTCAGGCAGCGAATCAATTAGGGGGAGTACCGAACGATTCATTTTTTCTGCAAGGTTATACTGAAAGGAGCTCAAGTTGTTTTGGGCAGCGGACAGTAATATCGCTGATTTCGCTTCGGTTGACAATCCTGATGCGGTATCCGACAAAACAATCGTGGCGGCTTTGTTGTAATAATAGCCCGCTTCGCGTTGTTTTGCTTCTATGCTGCGGATATTTCCTATGCCATTGTAAATAAGAGCTTTGTATTTAGCGTTTCCGGTGGTGAGTTCAATGAGTTCGAGCGCCTGTTGAACAAAAAAAAGAGCCGAATCTTGGCCACTCATAGCATAGAGTCGTGCTAGATAATATTTTACACGGGCAGCGAGTACCGTGTCTTTTTTTACGGTGGCATGCTGGTCTAACTTTAACCAGGCAAGTTTGATGGAATCCCCATTTGCTGCATTTAATCTTTGGTCCTCCAGCGTTTTAATCTCTGCGGCAATAGCATCATGATCGGGCGACAGTGCGTCATTCTTTCGAGCGCAAGCGATCGAAAACAAAGACAGTAGCAGCCAAGGGAAAATGCGGTTCAATAGGCTCATTTTTCAGGGAACAGCTGATTTAAGATCGAGTTTTTTCTGCGTGATGAAATCGGAATTTCCTCTTTGTTCTTTAAGACAATATACTCGGAACGATTGACACCAGAAATATGTGACCTATTAACAAGATACGATTGATGGGTGCGTAAGAAATAGGGCGGTGGCAATAATTCTTCATAATATTTGAGGGGTTTAGAAATTAACTCCTTTGTACCATCATTTAAAAAGAAAAAAGTATAGGGACCGTCTCCTTTGCAGTACACGATGTTGTGAACGGGGACGATACGTACATGGTGTATGGAAGACAAGGCGATGCTTTCGGGAAGTTCGCTGGCGTGTAAAGCTTCCTGCACCATTGATAAACGCTGCATCCATTGGGGATTGTTTTCGCTTTTACGCCGGTAACGTTCTAATGCCTCGTTTAATTCGGTTTGATCGACCGGTTTCAAAAGATAATCCAAAGCACCATATTTGATGGCTTTGATTGCAAAATGATTGTAGGCCGTAATGAAAATAATATTCTGTGGAATAGCGATTAGCTTTTTTAGGATGTCAAATGCTGTACCATCACGGAGTTGAATATCCATGAGTATAACGTCTGGTTGTTTCTCTTCAATCAATTTTACAGCATTTGTCACCGTATCACTCCAGCCAACAAGTTCAACATCAGTTTCCTGTTGGATTAAATAGCTGATTTCTTTGCGTACCGCGGGTTCATCCTCGATAATGGCTACTCTGATCATTTATCAATACTTTATACCCTATAAAAATAATAATTGTAAGTAAGGAAACTGAATCCATTTACAATTCGTTGCAATTATTTACAATCTGGATTTAAGATTCGAGTAGGGGTGAATTGGATTTGATCATTTAAAATTCCAAATAGCAGTTGAAATTTTTATATTTAGTATTGTATAGACCACTAGAAATATGGAGGCTCAGAAGTCATTAAAATCGGTTTTTGCTGGTAGCATTGGTATAATTACCTTGTTTGCAATTGTTGGACAGTTTATCTTAAGTGCTCATACCTCCAAGCTTGACAGGATCGACTATATTATTCAGTTTTTTAGTTATTTTACAATTCTGAGTAATGTAATGGTTATGTTATGCTGTTTTTTTACTATTTGCTGGTCAAAGAGTCGAATGGGCCTATTTTTTACTAGACCCGAAACAATTACTGCCGTAACATTATATATTCTTATTGTCGGAATTATCTATAATACCATACTTCGCTTTCTGTCGCATCCTCAGGGTTTATCAATGGTGGTTGACGAATTATTGCATGTGCTCGCTCCTGTGAGTTTTTTCCTTTTTTGGTGGCGTTTTTTGGACAAGGGAACAATCCGGTGGAGTCATATTTTTTATTGGTTGATCTTCCCATTAGTCTATCTTTTTTATACGTTGTGGCATGGTTCGTTTTCTGGATTTTATCCCTATCCTTTTGTCAATGTTTCCGAATTGGGGATGGACAGGGTTATTTTGAACAGCTTTGGAGTAACGTTGGTTTTCATCGTCATTGGTACATTGCTCATTGTATTGGGAAAGTGGCAAAACAAACGGCGTTCTCAACGGATTAAAAAATAAGAAAACTCAAAGCTCTTCGATATTGTTATATCACAAAACGGCGTTTATTTTTTACTTTAATTGAATTGAAAAATGGTTATACGATTTTTTATCTGTGTCTCTTTGGTATTATGTGCGATTTGTTGTTTTGGTCAAGTGGATGTTGATAAAATGAGAGCCGAGTACGCGACTGCTGTTCAAAACAAAAAGCTCTGTGAAACGAATCTGAAACTATTGGAAAAAGCTGCCAATTCCGCCACAGAAAAGGGTTATCTCGCGGCTTATGAGATATTATGGGCAAAACATATGGGCAACCCGTTTACAAAATTGGGGCAATTCAAGAAAGGAAAAAAGCTCCTCGAAGAAATGATCATGAAATACCCTGACAATATCGATTTACGTTTTATTCGTTGGAGCGTGCAGACGCACGCACCATCTTTTTTAAGCTATGGTAAAGATAGATTGCGTGATAAAGATTTCTTGGTCAAAAATTTACATAAATTGCCCAATCCAAAGGGCCGAGAAGTAATATATACCTATCTGAAAGAAGCGAATGGTTATCTAAAAGGCGAGCATGTGTTTTCGCAGGCTGAATTGAATGAGCTCTCCAAGTAACGAGCTTTCCAAACAAGATTTAGCTATTCCACCAGTTCATTGATGCTAAATAAAAATCTTCGCATAGGCCAAGTTTTTTTTGGACGGAAATTTTCATCTTTGTTAGATCAGTAGCAATTAAACTTTAAATGATGAAACAGATATTTATAAATCTCGCGGTAGCAGATGTGAATAAGTCAATGGATTTTTATACACAATTGGGCTTTACGAACAATCCTCAGTTTTCGGATGAGCAAGGTAAATGTATGGTTTGGAGTGAGCATATTTTTGTTATGCTTTTATCTCCGGATAAGTTTAAAACATTTACGGAAAAACCGCTTGCAGATACAAAAAAACAGATCGCAGGACTATTTTCACTTGCTGTCTCTGGTCTGGATCGTGTGAACGAAATTGTTGATAAAGGACTGAAAGCTGGCGGTATAGAACCCACGCCAATGAAAGACTATGGTTTTATGCAACAGCGAAGTATTGAAGATTTTGATGGGCATACCTGGGAGATATTTTACATGGATATGAGCAAATTTCCAACCGCATAAAAATCACAACGGAATAATCGGTGGAAGCAAGGTCCCTGCAGTAATGTAAGGGACTTTTTCTTTTGATTTTAACGTAGCGAAGCAAGTGTATGCCGACCATTGCCGCGGGCGATTTTTTATAGGAAGTACGAATATTAAATCAGGGTAAGCGAATTATAGTTATGGCTTGTCAAAAACGGATGTGCACCCTACATTTGACGAAATGCTCGTTCGTGTTAGATAAGCGGATCAGTATTAGATCATAAAACTTGACATATGTTTAAAAATAGAAAGCTCAGCAAAAATCCGCTTCATTATGTTTATGCGATAATATGGATTCTTATATTTGGTTCCATCGCTTATTACGTTTATTCAGGTGCCGCATTTAAACCGGAGAATGGTAAAATCCATTTGGTCGCCATACTTATTGCTTGGGTGGTGGAGTATTTGGGGCTTACAATTACGAGTTTACTATTCCTTCTGTATGGAATTTATCGGGCTATAATAACTGTTTTAGATGACGGAAAGAAGCGATCATAAAAGGATAGCGTTTGGGCGTCTACCCAAAACGCTATCCTTTATTAGTTTTAGATCGTGTTATTCAATAGACCATAAAGACTTTTAATCAAGACTCGATGGGCTCCTGCTTGCTTCAAAACGGGTTTTTAAATGCTGTCTTCTTGAGCGGCGCAAACGTGATTTTTTTACAGGATAATGTCTCTTTTTCGTGATATTGTTAAAGATCAGAGCCACCAGGAATAAAATTATGCAACCCGATAGTACTGGACTTAATACATACCAATATCCCATCGCTGAAATTTTTGTTCCGCTGCTGACGGCAATGAGTGCTGTTGCTCCACCAGGAGGGTGTAGCGTGCGTGTATGCTGCATACAAACAATGGACAAGGCCACGGCGAAGGGAGCGGTCAGCCAGATAATATCGGGAAGGAGCTGTGCAACGGTAACCCCGGCGATTGCAGAAACAACATGCCCACCAATTAAGTTGCGGGGTTGGGCAAGTGGACTTTGTATGGCACCATAAACCAAAACCGAGGAAGCTCCGAAGGAGCCTATCAAAAAGATATTTTCCAGCGAAGGTAAATGAAGAGATTGGATATAAGCGATAATAAATATTCCTACAAAGGCGCCAATAAATGACCAAAAATGTTCCCAAGGATCGACTAACGTCTCTCTATAGATCACATATCTATAGATCCGTAATTGTCGGTGAAGATGCTGTTTCATTTTATTTGCAAATATATATAGACTAAGGGCTTTAAACTTTGCGTATTCTATCTCGATTTTTGAAGAATTTATAACATCCGATTTCTTATGTTGGATGTCACCATACTTTGGACAGTAAAGTCCATCGAAATGATGTCTAATGAATACCTCATATTTATAGACTCATGGTAGTTACAAAGCTTTTATTCCTTGTTCAGATCGAGAAATTTAATGGGCAAAAGTACATTAAAATAATAAAATCTATCTGCTATAATTTAAAATCTCCCTCTAATACTGCTAGTTTTAACGTATACTCTTTTATGGCCACCAGCCCAACTTACAATTTTGTAAGTTGTTCCAGTCTCCAGAAAAACACATTAGTTTTGTTCAAAAAATATACTTTATGGAATTGAAAGATAATATTTTGGGTTTTCACCACCTGTCGATTAAGGCTCAGGATTTTGATAAGACAATTGGATTTTATGAAAATCTCGGTTTTATTATTGTGCATGAATGGTCATTACCCGAGTTTAATTTAGAACGTTGTGCTATGCTTTTTAATGCCTCTATTGGCTATTATTTGGAAATTTGTGATAAGAATGCTACTATTCCAACGCAGGGAAGAAGGCGTATAGAAGGGGAGGAATATGTCGAGAATGCGCTACTTCATCTGTGTTTTACGGTAGAAGACGCCGAAGATGCCCGAATACAGGCTATCGCCCATGGTGCTCAAGATTTGAGTGATGGAGTATTTCAACTCATACTCAGCCAAGGTAAAAAAGATGTTTTTGTGCGAAATAGCCTCGTTTACAGTCCGAATGGGGAAGTGATTGAGTTTTTGGAGCGTGTTGATTTTAGTTAAGGTTAGTCGTTGTTAAACCCGGAAAGCGCCGCCAATAGGGGTTTTAGTTTACGACTTTTATCGGTCAGCGAATAGATTGATGCTGTTTTACTTCGGTCTTTTTGAATGAGTCCGTCCAGTTGTAATTCTTTCAATTGTTTTGCGAGTGTACGATCGCTGACTTGGGGCAGGAGAATTTTGAATTCCGAGTAGTTCGTATCCTGCTCCAGGAGTTTGAATAGAATCGAAAGCTTCCATCGGCCACTGAATAATGCCAGCGTCTTGGAGGCGTTACAGAACTGTTGTAATGCTTTTTCATTGATTGCATTCGTCGAATTTTCTTTGCGGTCTTTCATAGCAGCTAATATCGATCATTTCTTCTATTATTATCTAGTCGTGTGTCTGATATAAGAATTCATTTGAATAAGTTTAAAAATAAGGATAATACGCTATGCTATGGTTTGAAGTTGAATTGCTTTCTTCTTTTGGCTTTTTGACGGTTTCTTCTTTCTTCTTTTGTTCAACCATATCCATATTCCTGTGATGGGGAGAGAAGCGGCTAGTGTAACGGCTAAGAATACAATAATCTTAGAAGGTAATCCAAATATCGACCCCATATGAATAGATTTCATCATACGTTGAGCCTGTTGCGCCAAAGGTAATTTTTCTAAAGGGTTATTTTTAAGTAGTTGTCCGGATTTGCTGTCAAAGAAAGCCTGGTTGATCTGTAAAGTTGCATTTGAAAAATTTTCCTTAGTTAGTGCAAAAGCTAAGTCCTTCTTTTCAGGAAACGTGATAATTATATTTCCAGAGCTGGGATATAGGCTGTTTAGCTGCTGATAGATCGTATCCAGCACGAGGTAATCTGAAAAAGCCTGATTGTTGATGTTGCTGATCTTCTCTTTTGTTGATTTTTGCGTTGAACCCAATACTTTATAGAATTGTTTATTGTACCAATCGAAACTCCAGGTCAATCCCGTCAAGGTAAAAATAATTAAAAACAAAGATGCGTAAAAACCGCCCACTGCGTGAAAATCCCAGATTTTTCTTCTGAGAGAGGCTGCCATTTTTATCGTTACACGTTGTTTGAGCATGGATTTATTTTTTGGCCACCACAGGTAAATACCACTTAGGGCAAGAAAGAAAGCCGCTAGAGCTGAGATTCCAGTTAGGGTACTTCCGATTTTTTCGACGAGAAGAAAACGATGGATATCCAAAGTCTTTTGAAAAAAACGGTCACTCTGCCGACCTTTGGATAATAGTGCTCCTGTATAAGGATTTATATATGCATACCAGTATCCGGTCTTTTTTTGTCCATACTGAATACGGAAACTACGGGAAGGATCTGCTGGAATTTCGATGCGAAACAACTTCTTGTCCGGAAAGATAGCTTCGGCTTTTTGGGAAATATGTGCAAGGGAAAGACGATTGCTTTGTACAGTTACCTGCTGTTCTTTCGGCCATAAAAGTGGGGTAAGCTCTTTTTCAAAGCTCAATAACATCCCTGTCACGCAAACAGTAAAAAAGATTATACCAAATAATAAGCCCAAATAAAGATGCAATTTTCTAAGTATATTTTTTAGGCTTTTTTGTTTAGCTCTTTTATGTGTCATAGATGCGCTGTCAATCGGATGAACAGCGCAAAAATATAGTATTATCAGTAATTATTCTAAATAAACGTAAAGTTTAATCGTACCGTTAATCGTCCCAATCCTCATTATCGTCGTAATACTCTTCTGGTCTTCTGTCAAGAGGTACATCTTTGACCACACGAATCGCAGCATTTCCTAAGTTGACATTCACTAGAAAAGAAGGGACATTCACAGAAAAGTTCCATCGGCCATTGGTCATATAGACATATCCGCCCCGATAAGGATCATAGAATGTTTTGTAATCGCTAAAGTACACATGATGTCTCATGTCGTAGTGATGTGCGCTAGCCCATCTTGGACGGCCATGATCATGTTCGTATGCATGTTTCCAGTATTTGCGATCTTGCTTATCGCGTTCGCGCACATATTTGTCGTACTCTTTTTCCCGTTTTCGAATGTATTTTTCACGGTCCTTGTTGCCATGCCAGCCATGGTCGTCATGTCCTCTGTGTTGTGCTTGTGTTAAAGCTGGCGTCACCAGAACTAGGCTTAGACAGCCCACCGCAATTGAAATTAGCTTTTTCATTATTCCCAAATTTTCATAGTTATTTTCTAGAATACAAAATCCTTGCCAATTGATCAGTGGTTATGTCTGATCTAATTGGTGTTGTCTGCCAGAGCTGCTTGGACTTCTTCTCAAAAGATACTGATTAGCGGGATAAGGCCTGAAATGGCGATAAATTAGATAAAAGCCGTATCTAATCAAGTTGAATATACATGTGATAATATTCGCCCCCTACTAAAGGAGTTTTTTTGCCGAGTTTGAAACCAATCCTTTCATAGAGTTTTTGTGCATTGGGATTCTCTAGGTCGACGAGCAAACTTTCTTAAAACCATTTTGCTTGGCATGTGTAATTGCATAATTTAAAAGTTCTGTTCCGATACCTTTGCCCCGTGCCATGGGAGCAACCGCAATTGAATCGATATAAAATTCGTCGCCAGCTGTTTCGGCTTCTGGAATCAAATTATTATTGTACAGTTCCTTCATATGATCCAAAATAGGCTGTCTTAATTCAATAAATCGATCACCATCGTAACCGGTTAATGAGCCTAAAATATGTCCATTGTCGTCAATTGCGACAAACGTATGCTCATAACTATAGAGATTACCTTTTTGCTTGAAGAGCTGCGTTAAGAAATTTACAGCCTCGCTTCGATCTTCTTTTTTGATAAAGCGAAATATAATGTCTTCCATTGCCTGGAGCATAATTTCAGGGACATAATGTGCGTCACTTTCTTGGGCACTTATAATGTTATGATGTATATCCATTTTTTTGAAGAATAAAAGCGAAGTTAGTAAACTTAAATGATTTTCGTTAAAGGGCTTTTGATCGGATTTTTTTTCGAAGAAATTTTACTATAACGAGCGATATCTCGCTGAGGGGATAAAGTCGACCGTTTATTGAATGTAATATGAAATGGCTCAATGTATCGATCCTGACGAAAACGAATAACAGTTAATTAAATCCTTCTTGTGAAAAAAATATATTGTCCACGTTGGATCGAATAGTTGATCAATGTATTTGAATATTGATCGGCTTATATTCATAAGACATTTCTTGTTATTTTTGAATCGTGTTGTTGTCAGTTATACGGCTTTCGGCAGCTTTTTTTGGATTAAAAACAAATTACAATGATTATAAGAGCGACAGTTTCTGCTTTTTTGGTTGCTATCATCAGCCTAATTGCGACCTTACTTGTACAGAATGCAGATCTAAATATGGTTTATGCTGCATTTTGCTGTTCGCCTTATTTTATTGTTATCGCTTTGATTTATTTCTATTTTAATTTCTTTCGGAAGAAGTTAAAGGTCTTAGAGAAACCAAAATTCGCTTTTGAACTTGGCTATGGTTTTCTTTTTTATTGCTTATTTTCTTTATTGCTTCCGGTACTTCTTTTTTTATCAACCTGGGGTGATGAATACGAGCATCGGCTTTATGCAGATTTAGGGGGAGTGATTAAGGAAATGTTTCCTTTGATTTTAACACTCAGTATCTTCCTGACATTCTTTAGTAGCGTGATTATCACATGGGCAATAAAATCCTGGAAATATTTGGTTCCGACTTTGCTTGGATATCTTATTTTACTACCGATTATATTCGCGTTCTCAACGACAATACGTGAGTTTAATGACCTCAGGGAAGAACGCCTAACACAAGAAGATAATATCAGAGAAGGGCGCTATAAATGGTTCTGTGCGATGAGTAATCCAGCAGCTTATCCCGTCCAGTTATATAGTGGCCGTTTTATCTTTCCGAAAGATGAAGATTATGAATTTACATTTAGTGAAGGCAATATCGTAAACTATAACGCCGTGTGGGGACAAGCTGGAGGCGGTACATATGAGCAGGTGATGTCATTGCCTAAGGCATTAGACGTTACTTGGTATTCCTTTGCTGAAGATGTTTTTTATCGCATGAACGGTCCGATTGATTATAGTAAATTGCGGAGGTTGTTCAGTACACCATACCAAGAAAAAGGAGCGATCAAAACTAATGATGAACATTATAATAAGATTATTTTGGGTTTTGCTCCTGGCGGTGTACTTGTAGTATGGGCCAGTGGGACAGGACGTCGTCAGGTCGAAATCGGTCGTTATCAAGCCGAAAAAGTAGTGATCCATGCTACGGATACATCCAAAGATAATGGAGCGTACGGTAATGTCTTTAATCAGGAATGGCGCGATCAAGTATTGTCCGATTATCGATTATTCCTTCGGATGTTCAACAAGCCATTGCAAATAAATCTATTCCCTATGGCTACTGGGATAAATTACGGCAACGTTATCCTGTACAGCCTAAATTTGTATTGTCTTCTGACAGAAAAGCATTTGATGCGGACTTGGAGTTTTATAATTCCGAACGATTTGTCTTTGATGAGCGTCTTCGGGATATGGACATGGCATCTCGAGGTATTCCCAAAGATGTGTACATTAAATGGTATGATCAACATAATAACCGATGTGCTGCGCGGTTTTTGTTTGATGAAACTGAGACATTTAAGAATTTCGCTTCATTTTTTAATGACAAAAAGGACGTTGGGGCTATGCTGGAGTTCAGTGTTGACACAAAGACTAACATAGCAACAGCGACATTAAGAACCGATAGTGAAAGTAAGCTGCTTTTGAAAACTGAAGTAATCGACTATGGGGAGCATTTCTAAAATTTGGAAGTGAATCTACAGATCTTTTTTCATGTTATAATTTGGTATTTCGACTTCAGTTCTTATTTGTATCTGCTCAGCGATAACTTTAAATCCATTTGCCTCAAAAAAGGGTTTCGCGGTTTTACTTACATCAGCAGTCACGAAAGTTCTTTCTAGTCTTCTTGCTTCATCTTCCAATGTAGTATAAAGTTTTTGAGCAATCCCTTGGCGTTGAAAATCTTTATGGACATACATGACATCGACATAGTTTCCATGATTGAGGGAAGCGAACCCAACCATTTTCTGATTTAGCATAGCTACAATAAAATACTGATCTTCGATTAGCCGATGCCAACGGCCATGATTATTGACGGACGATACCCATGCTGCAATTTGCTCGTTATTATAATTATCTGCGCATACAGTCGCAATAGTTTCAGAAAATAGGATTAACATTTCTTGCAGATCTTGCAATACTCCTTTTCGGAGAATCAATCCCATTGTTTTTGTTTGAATTTTGGTCATCTTTTGGAAAAAGTGTTGAATAAAAGGCTTGATATGCCAAACCTAATGGGTTGCAGTGGTATCAAAAGAAGGCGAAATTTTAATGAAAACGTGTAATTATGTTAAAGTTATAAATATTATATTTATAACCGCAAGTCGGCGATCCGATTTACGAACAATAAGTCAGTATTAACCATTTTCTCGGAGGATTTTGCGTATTAATTTCACAGAATTGTTGAAATTAATTTATCGGTTATGCCAATAGGCAGACAGAGCGTTGAAATTGACCTTTTTCAAGCATGAAGACCATATTTTATTTTTTTGTATTCGTTTCTTTGGTATTGTCAAGCAACTTTAATCATGTATGTGGGCAATCTGTAGTGGAAATAGCTGCAATTAAAAACCCTGTTGTCCAACTGGAGGCTGCTCTTCAGTTGCCTATTAGGTTTGATGGTGATACGATAAAATTGAAAAATGCCTTGGCGCCGTTTTTGGAATTGGCAGACAAAAAAAGAAGTGTTGCTTTAAAATGGGCTTATTATATGCGTATGGCTGACGGTTTCTCAATTGCGTTTGATCGCATAAATTCATCATCTGAGCGCTATTATCGTTTGGCTGAGCAGTTGCTCCGTGTACATCCAGATCCTGAATTAGAAATGTTGGGTTGTGCCCGTGAAGGATATTACAACTTTATCTATAGACGGGTAAAGGAAGCATTTCCGTTCTTTTTACGAGCGAATGATTTAAAATCTAAAGTTACTATCAAAAAAATCCCCATGGTAGTCAAGCATTACCAATTTATGGCGAGTTTCTACAGCTACATTGGTGAACAGGCAAATGCTGTTGCTTATTTAGAGGAAGCGCTACCTTTACCACGCCGGCTGCACGGGAACGTGTCGATCTGATCAATTCCATTGCTGTATATCTAGCAAAGGACTCGCTCGATCACCAAGCTTTTACCTATTTGAATCGCGCAATGGATGAAGCTAAATTGGCGAAAGATTCGGTTTGGATTGGTATCATTTCGGGTAATTTAGCAGATCATGCATGGCGAAAAGGTGAAAAGGAAAAAGCTATTGGGTTAGTTAAGAAAAATATTGAGCTTTCTATGCGTTATAATGAGCGGAAAGATGCGATGCGTGCAAATCTCAATTTAGCCAATTGGTATATCGAATTGAAAGAATGGAAATTGGCTGAGCAATATGTGATGACCTGTGAAAGTTTGATGGAAGATAAGCCCTATTTTTTAAAATATAAAGTAGAATTAGCAAAATCCAAGTCTAACATCATGCGGGGGTTAGGACGTGGAGGGGAGGAGCTTAAGCAATTGCATTTGTATCTGATGTTGAAAGATTCGTTGGAAAAAAGGATGAATGATAAAGAGATACAGAAAATGCTGTGGCAAAGGGAGTCTGAAAAATACAATCGGACTATACAGGCTACTGAAGAAAAACGGATTCGGACAAAACGCATGTATCAGTTTATAGGCATTGTTCTTCTCTTGATTTTTGCCATAATTGTATTGTTGGTCAATAAGTCGAAAATTAAAATTAAGATGCGGAATACTTTACTAGAAAAAGACCAACTTGCGCTTGCCGATGAAAAACAATTGCTAGATCAGGAGCTAATGATTTTACGAAACTCTTTGACTGAATTTACAGCCACCATCCGCCAGAATGATGTCGTTATCCAGCAACTTAGGCAGGAGGTGGCGAAGATCTCCGAATCTGATCCGGCGTACATCACGCAGGTTACGGATAATTTGAATGCGCTTTTGCAGCAACACATTATGACAGATGAGCGGTGGCAAAAATTCAAACATGTTTTTAACAAAGTGTATCCCGCTTATCTGACACAAATGCGGCAAACTTATCCAAAGGTTACCGAGAATGATCTTAAGATATTAGCGCTGCTCAAATTGGATTTAAGTAATGCGAGTATGAGTGAATTGCTGTGTGTTTCGGTGGAAGCCGTTCGTAAGGCAAAACAGCGATTGAAAAAAAAAATTAGAGCACACTGAAAAGTAAGGGAGATTCACATTTGATCCATGTCTTGAATAAAGATGATCTCGTATTCGGAGGTTATTTAAATCAAATAGATTAATCAAGTAGAGTCTACCGGATTAATCTATTTGCTAAGAGCGACGAAGCGCTATCGAAATCTATTTCGCATTTTTTGCAGTGACATTAAGTTCAATGTCAACGTTTTGTGCGATCATCCAGTCTTGAGGGTTACCTTCTGTACCGTATGTAAGACCCCAATCTTGTCTTTGGATCGTAAATTTAGAATAGAATGTTACTTCATCACCATTGAAAGTAATTTTTGCAGGGAAAGTTACATTCACCGTTTTATCTTTGATGGTTAAGTTACCACTAACTGTATTTGTCGCATCAGCAACAACACTTTTTCCTTGCGCTGCATCAAATGGGCCAACTTTGGTGATTTCGAATTTTGCAGTTGGATATTTTGCTACGTCAAAGAAATCAGCACTTTTTAAATGTGCATCCAGATCTGATGATTTTTTGCCACCGGATGTCGCAGGATCTACAGAAGCTGTATCTGTCAGAATAGAATTGACATCGATAGTGAAAGTACCACCAGTAACTGCGTTATTTTCAGCTGAAAGTGTTCCTTCGCTTTTCAAAACACCATATCTTGGGTTTAAACCGCCTTTATGGTAACCAGTCCATTTTAATGAGCTTTTATCTGCTTCAACAGTGTAAGTCTGTCCTTTTTGTTCAGTTACTTCCTGAGCAGTTGTTGTTGTTGCTTTGTCGCCATTTGTATTTTGACAAGAAGCTAACAACAGGATAAGGGCTAAACCCGAGATTAATTGCTTTTTCATTTTTAATCGTTTTATTTTTTATATGTTTTTTACACTTTATATTTTGCCGCATCAACTGTGCCAATTTGCAACTGCTGATGTTGTCGATACAAAGGTAGATGATAGATAGTTTATTTTTGGTATCAGTTTCCTTAAAGAAACTACTTTCCAAAAAGATAGTGGTCTGTAACTTTATAAATGCGTATTTTTGTAAGAATAAAGAAATCATGTCAGTGGCACCAAGCTTTGCTTGTGTGTTCATTTATCGTTGATCGTATCGGGGATAAGGAAGCCTGTGAGGGTAGAGCGTACATGAATAAAAAAATAATGTAATGAAAAAGGAAGCAACTTTAACGTCGTCAGGTGCATGCAAAACACGTGTGTTGGCCATTAACGATACCATGGAGATTTTGGCCGGAAAATGGAAATTTCATATTATAGGTACCTTATTGTTGGTTGAGAAATTACGTTTTATGGAACTGCTGCGCGAAGTTGAGGGGATAGGTGCGAAGATGTTGTCTAAAGAACTGCAGGATTTAGAAATGAACCAGCTGATCAGAAGAACAGTATTAAATACCAAACCTCTGACGGTGGAGTATGAATTGACCGAATGCGGAAAAACTTTGGGCCCAATCATCGATGAGATTACTAAATGGGGTATAACTTACCGAAGTAAGCTTTATAACAAGAATGGGGAACTGGAAGCAACGACCTAGTATGTAAACACGCCTTTACTTTTAGTGATAAGAGGGAGGATGCCTGTAAAGAACCTGATACGTTGGTAGCAAATCCCTTTGATAATAGGTTATGAAAACGATAATAATTGTAAGTTTGTTCTAGAAATTACAGTCTAACCTACTAAAAAGAAGACAGGATGCGGTTACAACACTTACTTTATTTGTCTCTTGGAGTTTTGAGTATCAGCAGTTGCGGAGTTACCAAAAACGCCCGACACCAAGAGATTCCCTTTGATGAAGGTATCAAAAAAATTAACCATGTGGTTGTTATTTATATGGAAAACCATAGTTTTGACAATCTTTATGGCGAATTCAAGGGAGCCAATGGCATAGCGAATGTCAGAAAGGGTGATTTTTTACAGGTAGACGAGAATGGTGAAGCCTACCCATACCTCCCCGAAATTCCACGTAACAATTCCTTTCCAACCAATCTACCCAATCAATTTTTTAATATAGACCAATATGTACCTTCGGATAAGGCGACGCCCGATGTTACACATCGGTTTTATCATAATCAATTGCAGATCAATGGTGGAAAGATGGATAAATTTGCACTCTATAATGATTCCAAAGGTTTAGCGATGGGCTATTACAATACAGAGAAGCTACCTTTGTATCCGTTTGCCAAAGCCTATACATTATGTGATAATTTCTTTCAGAGTGTATTCGGCGGATCCTATTTAAATCATATTTATATGATTTCTGCGGCTATTCCTGTTTGGCCTGATGCACCAAGCTCAATGGTTGCTAAACTCGATGCAAATGGAAAGATGATTAAAGATGGTGTAGTTACGCCAGATGGTTATGCAATCAATCATGTGCTTTCTCGCAACAAACCTTATCCTGCGAAATCTGATACTTCCAAATTATTACCTTCTCAGACTATGCCGACCATTGGCGATCGCTTGACAGCGAAAAATGTAAGTTGGGCTTGGTATTCAGAAGGCTGGGATGACGCTGTTGCCGAACGTAAAAATAATTTTGCCTACAATCATGAGCCTTTTTTATATTTTGCTAATTATGAGGATGGTAAGGAAGGACGACAACACATGAAGGATCAAAACGATTTTATCAAGGCCGCAAAAGAAGGAACGCTTCCTAGTGTATCTTTTGTTAAACCAGGTGGGGGCAATGATGAGCATCCTGGAAGTTCGGCAGTCTATTCATCAGAACAACTTGCTGTTAATTTGATCAATGCTGTATTGGAGGGACCGAATGCAAAAGATGCGTTGGTGATTTTGACCTACGATGAATTTGGTGGCTTTTTTGACCATGTTAACCCACCCGTCGTTGACCGCTGGGGACCTGGTAGCCGAATCCCGGCAATTGTCATTGGACCATTTGCTAAGCGTGGTGTAGTGGATCATACGCCGTATGAGACAGTGAGCATCCTTTCATTTATAGAAAAACGCTGGGGAATAGAGCCTCTTGCTGAAAGGGATAAAAAAGCAAATCCCTTTAGAAATGCGCTCGTTTTCAAATAGTCGGTTTTTATATCGAGAGATAGGAAATTGAACTATGTGTAAAAAGGTTGTCGTTTGTATCTTATTGGTTGCAATAGTATTTACCCTCGGATTTACTACAGGGCAGCCTGTTTATACTAAACAAAAAGAGGGTAATGCCCGTGAGCATCTGATTCAGAAAGAATTACTGGATCAGATGCTTTCTTTTAAGACATATATCAAGGATACCCTGCAGGCCGAAGTACAGAAAGGTACGGTGGATACGCTACGTCTCAGAAGAGCCTTTTTGACGACAAGGCTACTTTTTAAAAAGTTTGAATGGGCTTCGGAGTATTTTACTGCAGATCTATCCAGAAGGTTAAATGGACCTCCGGTGGAGGAAGTTGAAAATGCGGATTTGTTGGATCCCTCTTTGGCTAGAGGGGTGGAGCCTATTGGATTGCAGGTGATTGAAGAGCTTATCTATCCCACTTACGATAATAGCAATAGGCAAAAGCTAATTCGTGAAATCGAACATTTGATAACCAATACGGATTATTTGATTTCCTATTTTGAAGATCATCAATTGGAGGATTGGCGCATTTTGGATGCTTCGAAACTTGAAGTATTTCGGATTATATCTTTGGGGATTACCGGATTTGATAATGCACTTTCTCGAAATAGTATGATCGAGTCTTCTATGGCGTTAGGCAGCCTACAGCAAATTCTTTTGCAATATGAAGGTAGAAAAGAAACGCTAACATTGATGCTTAAAGGGGCGATCAAATATTTGCAACAACACGCGGAATTTGAATCGTTCGATAGAGCGCAATTCATTACCCAATTTGCCAACAACATCAGTACAGAGATAGCACAGTTGGAACGTAATCTGCCTGGCCCTAAAATCAGATACAATCGAATGCTTCGGCAAGACGTCAATACGATGTTTGATCTGAATGCATTTAATGTAGATGCCTTTAGCCCGGGACCAAAATTTCACTTCAGCAATGAAAAGGCCGTACTGGGAGAGAAATTATTTTATGATGTTGCTTTGTCAGGAACACATACGAGAAGTTGCGCTTCATGCCATCATCCGGACCTTGCATTTACAGATGGGTTGAACTTGCAAGTGGACATTCATGGTTCGGGACGTTTGCTCAAACGTAATACGCCTACTTTGCTCAATGCGGCCTTACAGTCCAACTACTTCTATGATATGCGTTCGTTGACGCTGGAAGATCAGATACACGATGTCATTGGTAATAAGCAGGAAATGGACGGCTCGGTAACTGATATCGTTCAATATGTTTCTTCGGATAAAATCTATCGGTCATTATTTAATAAAGCATTCAATACAGTGGATGGCCCAATCTCAGCAGAGCAGGTAAGCAATGCACTTGCTTCTTACATTCGTGGCCTGACCAAAATCAATAGCCGATTTGATGATTATATGCGTGGGGATAAGAACGCATTGTCCAAATCGGAAGTGAATGGGTTTAATTTATTTATGGGCAAGGGAAAATGTGCGACCTGTCATTTCCTGCCTTTATTCAACGGTGTTACACCGCCCAAATTTATTCAGAGCGAAGTCGAAGTCCTAGGAGTTCCAAAATCCATGAAAGATTCTGTGCTGGATTCGGATTTAGGCTACTATGATATCATTGGTGTTGATTCTTATAAATATGCTTTTAAAATACCTTCTGTCCGGAATGTAAAGAAAACTGCTCCCTATATGCACAATGGGATCTATCGGACGTTGGATGAGGTCATGGAATTTTATAATAATGGGGGTGGGGCAGGACTGGGGATCAAATTATCCAATCAGACATTGTCAGATGAAAATTTGCATCTGAGTGAAAAGGAAATGAAAGATATTATTGCGTTTATGGAAAGTCTCGAAAGCCAATAAAATGACTACGATTCAATATACGCATTCAAGATGGAAAAGCTGTTATTTTTACCATATCTTGGTTTGCCGGGATTGATCAACAGTCAAGTTAGTTAGCCTTACTGACTATAGGAATAAACTATAATACATGGAGTAGCCAGTTGTTCCGTCGAGCCATTGCACAAGTTCTTTATGACTATAATGAAAACCGGCTTTTTGGATAGCGGCTTTCGAAATCATATTTATTTCACGATGGCTTATCGTCAGTTTTCTTAATTGATTCTCGGTGGCCCACGCCATTCTTATTTTATACAAAAGACTCGATAGACCTAATTTTCTGTACAGCGGCTGTATGAAGGACTGACCAAAGTAGGCCTCTTCTTTATTCAACAGCAGCATGCTGGTTATCCCAATCATTTTTTCATTTTCGAAAAGACCAAAAACAATGCGTGGGTATCTTATGCGTTCTGCCCAATCCAAGTCAGATAGTTCTATTTCAGGAGGAGTGCTCCGTCTAAAAAGTGTAGGTTCGGTTTGAATTGACTCGATACGCATCGCTTTGTAAAGTGGAGATTCGTTCTCTGCAAGCTGACGGATATGGAATGAACCTGATTGAAATGCTAAAACGGGCTCTGACATAACGTAATTAATGCTGTCTTAATGATTATTTCTAATACTATAACGCGAAAGTATGTATTATTATTTATACTTCAAATGTGGTATAGCATTCCTTCTCAATTGCTGATTCCCGATGATTATGGCGCGACAACTACGACTATATATGCCTGCAATTGAGCAAGCCGCAATTGTATTAAAGCAACACATGATCCTATTCGTTTCAATGTGGCCTTATGCGCAATTAGGACATCAAAATATAAGTTTCAGGAGTAGCATTTCCGTAATGGTGCTAAAATATGTAAAGATGCTGAATTATAAGATTAGGAACTACAGTAGTTCGGCTATTCTATTTTCTAAGTCTTCTAAATCAAAGGGCTTGGCGAGATAGCTGTCTGCTCCGGCTTGCTGAGCTAGTGTTTCGATATCGGTATTAGCGGATAGATAGATGACAGGGATATTGCAATATAAGGGATGATTTTTGAGCAATCGTGTGGCTTCTACACCGCCTATTTTGGGTATCCAGTTGTCCATCAAAATTAAATCAGGATGTACCTCTTCTACTTTTTCGATAATATCATGAGACGTTTCAGAGACCGCCATATTATAGCCATTTGTTTCGAGGATTATAGTACATATTTCAAGGACATGTTTATCATCGTCCAACATAAGTATTGTTTTGTTTGACATGTTGCAGCTTTAAAAAAGGTGGAGCTAAATTAAATAAAAAGCTATTGCGAGAATAAGGTTAAAATACCGATTCTAATAAGTATAAACCCGTATTTTCGATATATAAAGATGAAAAAGGGAGTTAATTTGCTGGGTTAGTCTAATTTTGAACTTTCAAAAATAGTATTATCTTTATTTTTTAATTAATATCCAATGTTGTCCTGAATTCTAATGAAAAAATACATTTTTATTTCCAATTGGCATTTCATATTGCCGCTATTATTTATCATGGCAGGAAATTGCCTGTTCGCTTTTGAGAAATCGAAACAAGCGTATTTTCAATTGAAAGTATATCATTATGAGAACGATGAGCAGGAGAAAGTCATTGATCAGTATCTTGAATCGGCGTATTTGCCGGCATTGCATAAATTGGGATTTAAAGAGGTCGGGGTATTTAAGCCCTTAGAAAATGCTGCTGGTCAAGATAGATTGGTTTATGTGTTCATCAGTGCTGCAGACTTCAGTTTGCTGGTTAATTTGGATCAGCGGCTTGCCAAAGATCAAAAATACCTGGAGGCTGGAAAGGCTTATATTGAGGCAGGTTATAGTAATCCTCCTTTCAAAAGGTTGGAGACAATATGGATGAAAGCATTTGAAGGAATGCCCAAATCGGCGCTTCCTAAATTATCTGCTGAAAAAAATAAACGCATTTATGAACTACGCAGTTATGAAGCCGCAACCGAGCAGCTTTCTGCAAATAAGATAGCGATGTTTAACAATGGAGAGATCGATATTTTCAAAAAACTGAATTTTAATGCTGTTTTTTATGGACAGGTGATTGCTGGTAGCACAATGCCCAACCTGATGTATCTGACGGCATTTGAGAACATGGAAGATCGGAATATACATTGGAAAGATTTTGGACCTTTATACAAACCAATGCAGGATTTACCGCAATATCAGAATAACGTTTCCAAAAGTATAAAAGTACTGTTATATCCCACTGCATATTCTGATATTTAGTGGTTGAACTTGTTTATCTTCTCCTAACAAACAAATTGAATTTTTTGCACCAGTCAAAAAAGCTGGCTAACGCCTGTTTGTCCAATTTTTCAAAACTGTAAATCTTATGGGGATAGGGAAGGGCATTCGTATAAATGCCGGTATTTGCTAATATTAGCATCGGATTGCTGTTATTAATTTTGTCAAAATATTTGCCTAGGATGGTGTAGTGTGTTTTAAATAAGGATTCAACAGTTTCGTTATTAGGGACTAATGAAATGGTGTAATCGTAGTCATCATGTTGCATTTTTTCACAGTCGCATATCCTGTTTTTTCCTAAAGCAACTTCATTTCCACTGTCCCAAAAAAAATTTGCGACTTCAAAAAATAAATCTTTTTTGATATGCCCGACGGGCTCAGCGATAAAATATCTCATTCCTTTTCTCTTTTATTTGTGGTGTTCTTCTTGATATTTAATGGACTACAATCTCCTTTCTGTCGGATTTAGATAATCATTAAAGACGCTGTTCGAGTTGTCGCTAACGACGGGCTGAACCAAGCTTTCTAACACAAAGAAATACCAATTCGCTCTAGTTTAAAAGAGATAAAAAGTGGTAAATATTGGACTATTCAAGGTTCCTATTTCGAAAGGTAAGAGCTGTCATACCGGTTACTTTTGAAAATAGACGTGAAAAATATGGATAGTCGTCATAACCTAGCTCTACTGCAATTTCTTTTACAGATTTATTTGAATGGTAGAGCAAACGTTTTGCTTCTAATACAACGCGTTGCTGAATATGATAAGTAACGGGTTTTCCGGTTGTTTTTTTGAGACATTCATTGAGATAGGCCGTTGATATTTTCATTTTCTCTGCATATGCTCTAGGCTGTTTAATGTCAATAAAATCTTTATCTAACAGTGAACTGAACTGTTTGCTGATCAGTTCGAATCTAGACTGTGCATCACTTTTAGTTGATTGGATTAAATACTGCGAGATAATAAGTGCCGCGATGGTATTGCAGCTATCTTTCATTAGTGCAGTATATAGTTTTTCATGTCTTCTTTCGTTGATTTTTAAACAGGTGTCTACAGTCTGGGATAAGACCGCCATTGTATCCTGATCGATTTCGATGGGAGCAATCGTCGTAATATCCTTTAGCGCGTTTACGTAGTCTGAGTTTAGGTTTTCTACACTGATCATTAAGACACTAAAAGCGCTGTAATCCATAGCTAAACCCCGATGTACTTGGTAAGGCTGGATGATCATTACGGCGGAGGAGCCTAATTGATAGCGCTGAAAATCTACTTCAAATATTCCATTTCCCTCTTCAAGAATAAAAAACAAGTAGAAATCATCACGATGTGCCTGACTTATCTTATCTAACTCTAAATTTCTGACAGCATTCCTTTTTATAGCCATTCCCGAATTAAACTCATTAGGAAATGAATTTAATGGGATGGTATTATTTTTTTTTGAGGCTGACGGATTCACGCTCAAATTTAAACATTTGTCAAGATACTAATGATGTTTTTTCTATATCCGGGGTCTTTTTCTCGAAGTTCGAGAATATTGTGTTTTAAATCGATGTTGACATACCATTCCGCGTAATGATGTTTTTCATTTCCGTCGTCAAAGAAAACTTTAGCTTTAATATATTCTTCATCAAAATATTCCGGGTGCCCACTGACGATAAAGGCGGTCGATCCAATATTATCGTGCATTTTAAAGGATGTACCATCAATTTTAAAGAGGCTATTTAAGGCTTTGGTAAAATTGTCACTTAATTTGCCAATCGAATAGAAATTGATCCCTTCGCGATAAAACCTTTGTTTATCGACTTCGGTATCGACAATGCCCAATTTCATGTCGGGACGAAAGGCGATTGCCAAACCAACTATCTCTCTACCCCAAAGCCCCTTAGCTTGGACAATATGATGTTCGTCGTCATCTTTCCAGTATTTTGTGACGGTCAGCTGTAAATCTACAAAATCATCGTCTTCACTAACGTCAATCTGTCTCAAATTACTTTGTCCTTTCAAGAAATTCAAAAAGCGCATAATTATCCTGTTAATTTGGTGTTAAGCTCCATGGCGTAGTTATGATACCAGAAGATATACGATAAGTATCATTTGCGCTGGAAGCCTTTGGCTATTGAATTAAATATACTATTTTTTTTAATAAAAAAATAGACTGGAATTAGCTTAATCGCTTAAAAAATGATTTATTTACAAAGGAAGTTTCTTCGCTGTTTTTTCTGATGCGATCTCTTTGGAGATACGTTCATTGATATTGATTTTTGCATGAATAAAAGTGAAGATTACTGTGCCATATTCCCTGGCGTAGCTATTTGTAATGGAGTCGGCCAATATTGATTTGCCGAAGAAAGGACTTGTTATTGCTAGTTCTCTTTCTCGTTCCCAGCGATCTTTAATTCGAATAACATTGCGGTATGGTTTATTCAAATCAAACCAATTGATGTAGTCAGCATTGAATGAAACAGCCTTAATTCCGCGTTTGGAATAGTAGTTTATGGCGCCGGCCTGCCCATAATTGTCGCAAAGTACCAGCGTATTTTCCGATCTAGGTATTTGGTCATAGAGACTATCGACTTTGCGTGCAAGTTCTTGCCATCCCAACATATCCGCAAAATCTTGCGGGAGCGGATGCTCTTTACCGTCCTCCCAGGTCAACATACCATACTTTCTGTATTTATCGGGATGGTTCACAAAATATGCCGGATTTCTATTGGGAAATGCAATATTATAGACCGGAAGAAATAGGATCGCAGTTAAAGCGATCAAAATAGGTTTTAAAATCTGACCAGTTTTATTTTCCAAAAGTGATGAAATATAAACTGCGCCAAAAGCAAAATATATAGGGTAAAGACCTATTGCATAATAATCTTTAGCTCTTAGAAATAAGAAGATTCCAAGGGTGATAAAGAATGAGTAGAAGAACAGACGATATGTTTTAAATGCAGGATGTTTCAGCAGTGCATATAATCCAAAAATGAGGACGGGAAAGGTCCCGAAAAAAAACAAAAATTGAGAACGTATGAAGCTCCATTGGTTAACATGGACAAGTTGCGTATCTTGAAGTTCTTTGAAATGAACAAATACAGGAAAGTTATTTTTGTATTGCCATATTATATTGGGAAGGATAATTAGTATGGCGATGAGTATTCCGTAATATAGCTTTTTTTCTGTAAATATTTTTCGCTCCGGAACCAATGCGACTGCGGGGATCAAACCCAAGATCAGAAATACGATGTTATATTTATTTAGAAATCCAAGCGCAAAAACAATAGCCATATAAAATAACCACTTGGATTGTCTGTTGTTTAAATATTTTATTATACAGTAATATATGGAGGTCCAACATAAGACATCAAATGAATTAGGTTGATATAAACCATTCAAACGGAATAGTACAGAAAACATAATACAACAGCTTCCAAAGAACTGTGCAAATAGATTTCCTTTCAGCGATTCTATTGTTTTCCAAACGATAAGAATCGTTAAGGCTCCGAAAAGTGCCGGGAAAAACTTGATCCAAAAGACAGAATTGCCAAGTATTTTGATGAGATAGGAAATCCACGATGTTAATGGTGGTACGGAAAGGTAGCCCCAAGCTAAATGGTTTGCTTGATCTATATGTAAGAATTCATCGCGCTGCAATTCGTAGGTTGGGCTAATCAACTGGTATTGCATAATGAATTTAAAAATGATTAGGCTTATTAGGATAATTCGGTTTTTGAGTGCCATCTGAATCTATGTTTATGGATGTCCTCCACCAATTTACGATTAAAATAGATTCTAAACTTTGTTTTTTAATAGAATCGATTGTTTCAGCTAATTTGGGCAGACAGCTAGCCCACTGTTTTGTCTAAATAAAGGAAATCATCACAAAATTTTTTGAAAACGTAAGACTAAGAATCCCCAAGAAAGCAAACGATAGATCGGCATAAAATGTTATTTTCGTGTAAACCAACAAAACATGAGTATAGCATTAATACTGAATAGGGCCAGGGCCGAGGAGTGGAAGGTAGAAATCAATAAATATTTACCTGAAATAAAGGTGGAGATCTTCCCTGAGATTGAAAATTATGATGCGGTCGAATTTGCGCTTTGTTGGAAACCTGAAGCAGATTATTACACTCATTTTCCAAACTTAAAAGTTATCCAGTCTGGGGGCGCCGGAATAGATCACCTTTTTCCCAAAAGTGTTTCATCCCATCTCCGCATTTGTAGGATTATCGATCCCATGTTGAAAAGCGATATGTTTGAACATGTTTTGACTTGCTTGATGCATTCGATGAAGAAGTTTTCGGCTTATATAAACGAAAAAGAAAAGAAACATTGGCAGCCCTTGCTATACAAATCAATTGGTGAAACCAGGGTTACTATCTTAGGATTAGGCGAAATTGGTGGTTATGTGGCTGAAAGGTTGGTCCAATTGGGATTCAACGTAAATGGGTGGGCTAATTCACCTAAAAATCTTAAGGGAGTGAATTCGTTTACTGGAATGAAAAGACTTCGTTCTGCCCTTGAAGACACGGATTTTATGGTTAATATCCTACCATTGACCGATGCAACAAAGGGAATTCTAAGTTGTGATTTGTTCAATTTGTGCCCAAAAGAAACTGTACTCGTGAACGTTGGTCGAGGGGAACATCTCGTGGAAAGTGATTTGTTGGATGCAATTGATGGAAAGAAAATTGCCGAAGCATATCTGGATGTATTTCATCAAGAACCATTACCGCAAGATCATCCCTTTTGGGATTGCCCATCCATTGTGATAACCCCGCATGTTGCGGGTAGGACAAATATTGGCTCTTCCGTCTTACAAGTGGTGGATAACTATCGAAGAATGGTTGACGGGCGACCTTTGCTCAATGAGGTTTCTTTACAAAAAGGTTATTAGCAATTTAAGATGTACGTGGGTTTGCGGCATAATGCATTGATTGGTATTTTATCGGATAAGTTTGCAAAGTTGGATGCTGGAAACTTATAGGCAAATGGATTTTATTTTTTAGATTTATATAGTCAATTATCCTTGCTTTATAAACAATTTATGAAGGTACAAGTATCTACAAACTTTAGGAAACACGCGCGTAAAACAATTTTATCTATTGTTGTGTTTGCGATTACTTATGTTATTCTGCTGCTTTTCGCAATAGGTATTACAGTTGGTTTTACCATACTTGGAATAATGATTTTCACCGCCAAGCCCATGTTTTACACTGCAATTTTATGTTTGGGCTTACTCGCTACAGGTCTGACTATACTGTTCTTTTTATTAAAATTTGTTTTTGCGTCAACAAAAGTTGATACGGGACATCTTACGCAGATATATGAGCGCGACGAACCACAGTTATTCGCACTTATTCATGAGGTCGTAAAAGAAGTTGATACCAGCTTTCCAAAGAAAGTTTTTCTATCGCATGAGGTCAATGCATCTGTATTCTATGACTCTAGTTTTTGGAGTATGTTTTTACCCATTAAGAAAAATCTTCAGATTGGTGTGGGGCTGGTGAATGCAGTTACTCAACAGGAATTAAAGGCTATTCTTGCACACGAGTTTGGACACTTCTCACAAAAGAGCATGAAAGTGGGTAGCTATGTTTACCATGTTAATCAGATTATCTACAATATGCTGTATAAGAATGAATCGCTGGATAATATGTTTGATAAATGGAGCAACATCAGTGGATACACTGCGATTTTTATTGGCATATCAGTGTTTATTATCCAACAGATTCAGCATATTTTGAAGCATCTTTACGAATATGTAAATCTCAATTATTTGGCATTATCGAGAGAGATGGAATTTCATGCGGATGAGATTGCGGCACATGTTGCCGGTTCCCAGGCTTTGGCTGATTCGCTGCTGCGCTTGAGTTTTGCAAATCATGCACTAAATAATGTGCTTACCTTCTATGATAGCAAATTTTCTGAAAATATCCGCAGTCGCAATATTTATCCCGAGCATCGCTATGTCATGCTCCTGTTTGCGGAACGCAATAGATATCAAGTGCGAAATGGCTTTCCCCAGATCGAATTAGCGACTTTAAAAAAATATGATAAATCGAAATTAAATCTTGAAGATCAATGGTCATCTCATCCGTCGGATGAAGATCGGGTAAAGGCATTACAGCAGCTTAATATTGTCAAGAAAGAAATCAACAACGCACCTGCTATTGAATTGCTAGCTAATCGTGCTGCGGTAACAAACCAGATTTCGGACAAGTTGTTTGCGCAGGTACAGTATCAACATCCTCCTTCGCTGTTAGAAATAGCATCTTTCAGTGCGGATTTTGAAAATCGGATGAACAAGTATGCTGTTGATCTAAGATTCAATGATTTCTATGACTACAATCATCCTGTGCGAAAAGGTGAAACGCCAATTTTTCAGGAACAGTCAAAGCCGACTTTTGATGAATTATTTGCCGATAGTAGAGTTGACGCATTATATGAACTTAATAGCCTGAAAAATGATAAGTATGTCGTTGAAGCAATCGGCAAAGGCGAATTAAAGTTAAAGTCGTTTGACTACGATGGTATAAAATATCGTGCTGCGGATGCCTTCGAATTACTGGGGAAAATTGAAAACAATATTGTAGCTACGGAGCATAAAATTACCCTCTATAACCAACAGATCCACTCTTATTTTGCACGCTTAGCGGATAACCAGGGGATGTGTGAAGAGTTTGAACGGAGATATTATGATTTTGCTTTTTTCGATAAAAATTATGAAGAGGCAGAAAAACTTTATGCTGACATGACGGAGAACACCCGGTTTATATTTCAGACTTTGCCTTTCGCAGATATTGAGGCTAGGTTGCGAGACGTCAAACCTATGGAAGGGGAGTTAAAAAAGAAACTGGCAACACTTATGGCACTTCCTGGAAGCAAAGACGAATTGGATGATACGTTGCTTACGTCATTGGACACATATATCAATAGGGAATTAATCTATTTTAATGTAGATCGTTATAATGAGGATAATCTTCAAATTCTTTTTAATGCCATCTCGGTCTATAAAAAGTTATTGGATGATCAGCATTTCGCGAAGAAAAAGCACTATTTAGATTTTATGCTTACCCTTGAGGAGGGTAAGGGGCAGAAAAAAGAACTGTCGTAATTGCCCTTCTATATTGACGGTTTGTCCCCGCCGTACGTCGAATGAAATGGTTTAATTTTGAGAGACAGTAACCCAATTTTAAATTGGATTTGTTTTATTAAAAACTAAAGTTTTTGTTATGCGGAAATTAATAATGAAAATGTCTATTTCCATCGATGGATTTGTTGCGGGCATCCACGGTGAACTTGATTGGATGTTTAAAAGTGGCGACGATCATTCTAGCGCATGGGTTTTAAATATTTGTGAATCTGCCGGCATTCATCTAATGGGTCGAAAGACCTTTGAAGTAATGGCTTCCTATTGGCCTGCTTCGACAAATCCTTTTGCGGCAGCAATGAATGAAATCCCTAAAGCTGTCTTTACAAAAGAGGGCTATCATCCCAAAACAAAAGATTTCGCAGACAATACAAAGCTTCCTGCGAATTCCTCTTGGATGAATGCCCGGGTTTTTGATGCAGGTCTCATTGAAGGAATTAAAGCACTAAAAGCAGAATCTGGGAAGCCAATATTGGCGCATGGCGGAGCTGAATTTATGCGAAGTTTAATTGAAACCGGATTAATTGACGAGTATCATTTGATCACACATCCAATTGCATTGGGTACTGGGCTGCCCATCTTTGACGGTCTTTCCAAACCCTGTGAACTAAAGCTTATGCACGCGCAGGTTTTTCCAGGTGGTGTTGTCGCACATACCTATTGTCCGGCGTAGAATGAACATAATACATCTAGATGTCGTATGTTCATTCCAGCAGCTAGCTTTTTAGAAATTCAGTGAATCGGCAGAGGGGCCATAACTTGCCGGAAGGGGAATATCATTGAGTCTATAGTAAACACCTAATTGTGCCCTGTGATGTGTAATCTGGTTTAATGAGTGACGAATAGCACCGTATTTGCTCCAGCTTGCCAGTTCATGGCCGTCATTTTTAATGGTCCAGCTCGGAATCAAGTCTTCTTCCTTAGCTGTTTCTAAAGCATTTTTTCCGGCTTCGTAATCTTCGTCCAATTTTTTTAAGAGATCATCCCGGGTCAATAGACTTGTGGGCACATAAGCACTTTTGGCAAAGTCAAGTTCTGAAGTCTTTAAAATGGTACTTGGCCATTCGAAAACTTCGACTAAGTGGGTTGCCAGACGCATCATTTTCATGCTTTTTTCATGTGGGGCATATTCATTCTTGCCTTCAGGGAAAAGTGCAATAAAGTTTTTTGTAATTTGATATTCATTCGCTAATTCTTCTTTTAATTGTGGTAATGTTTCCATGTTTTTTACTGTAATAATTTAAAATTCGATTAGTTATCCTACTAATAGCCTTCGCACTGGAATTGTTTTTTCGTTTAATATTTTTCTTTTCCTACTAAGGTTAAACAAAGATATAATCACAGGGTGACAGCTATGTGTCAGTATGAATTATCGATTTATGATAAAAATAAAATAGTGACAGTTCTTATTATCTCATGTTGTTGAAAACTTGGACTGCAAAGTTTCGAGTATTTGTTTTTTTTATAACGTTTATTTACGCAAGCGCAGCAAATAATAAGGCAGGTCAAGCGAATTGTAAAAAGGGTGAAAATGAGCATATAGACTAAGTATATTTGATTGGTAATTAATTAAATAAAATAGAACTATGGGAAATAAGAAAGCAATATTCACTTTTGTAGGCCTGGTATTGGTTGCAGCAATTGGTATCGGTATATGGGCTTACCGTCTTTTGGGAAATATGGAGGCGGATCAGGAAAAAACAGAACAATTATCTTCCCGAATTTTAGCAGGTTTTGGCGATCATACCGCTATTTATAAATATCCAGTACAATTGTCCACAGTAGACTGGGGGAAGAGCTGTCTAATTCTTGAAAATGGCGGTGCCGGTGATTTGGGAATAACTTATAAGGAAAAATGGAACGAGGCATTGGGAACAGTAGATAATTATCCCGGTGATGCTGTCAAAGGCATTGTTATGATAGCGATGGACATGCAGGAAAAAGGTGAGTATGTTAATAAAATCGGCCAAAGGGATAAAGCTTATCAGCGCAATTATATCATTAGCTATGTAGATCTCGACAAGAAGGTAGTCATTGCCCGCGATACTCTATATGGTGAGGAGCCGCCTTTGGTGAATCGTTCCTCCGGTTCGGGAGCTGGTGACTTCCCCTCGGAAACAGCAGTTGTAAATTCGGTCAAAAGTAGGTTGAAGTTATAATTTTTTTTTCTTCGTTTATGGAATTTTGATATTCTTCGCATCCCTGCACGAAAGTTGAAGTGCCGGATGAAAGAATCTAGTACTTGGCTTTAGGTAAATTTATCTATTTTAAAAGAATTTAGCCAGTATCTTAAACATGAAATGGAAATCAATTGTTGTATGCTTTTTAGCTGTTCTGTATTCCGTGGTCCTTTGTGGGCAATCGACCTTATTCAATAGTCCGCGTGGATCTTCTGACTATTATATTTATAAACTGAGCCCAGAAGTTTTAAGAAAAATTCACTTGGGAGAGAAGAAATTCGATGAAACTATGCTCAGCGATTTTTTTCTTAAGTATAAGGCCGGAAGTCCACAGCCGACTTTACCTCCTGGTAATTATGTCCAGGTCCGCGCCAGTGGAGCTGATCTCATCTATCAGGAATTGATTAGTGATAACCTATATGTCAAGATTATCCCAGCAGAAACTTTTGCGATTTGTCTATACGATTCGCTGGGAACGATTATAAAAGATGCACAAGTAAAAGTGAAGGGACGTCGCATGTCATTTGATAAGAAGTTTCATTACTATAAAGTTGCCAATGCAAATAATGACGATATTGTCAGTATTGAACATAAGGGTGTCTATCATTACCTGAGTGTAGAGCGGAGTTGGCCTTACAAAGACAGGGTTCCATTATGGAAAGGGATCAAAAATAGCTTGCTTAGAACAAAGTTTAAGATTAAGAGGTTCTTTCATAAACAGGAAACTGAACAGACAGAAAGCTTTATGGTTTTTAACAAGCCAATGTATAAGCCAAATGAGCAGGTTAAATTTAAAGCTTATCTTGAGGAAGAAAAATGGAAACCTTACCGTGATTCTATTGCCGTACGTCTGACAGGTGGATATGGGTATGCCAAAGATACCGTTTTGACCCGACTTGCTCCCTATCGTCCGGGAATGTACACCTTTGAATTTAATTTGAAGGGGCTTGGCCTTATCCTTGATAAAGATTATGGGATCTCTTTGGAATCTACAAAAACCAAAGTCGTCTTGCATCAACAGTCTTTCCGATATGAAGATTATGAGTTAAAAAGCCTAAGTTTTAATATGACGTCCGAAAAGACGAAATATGCTAAAGGAGACAGTGTGCGACTGAAACTAAAAGCTTTAAATGAAAATGAAATGCCCATATATGATGGGAAAGTAGATTTGCGTGTTGTGACAAGTCCACTTTATACGCTTGATGTAAAAGCCAATAAGGTTAATTTTATTCCAGATACTTTATGGCAAACGAGCGTTTCGCTCGCAGATGTGGCGGAAAAGGAAATTGTATTACCCGATTCAATTTTTCCGGCTGACATTGGTCTTACATTTCGGGCTATTGGCACTTATCTAAGTTCAGATAATGAAAGAATTGAACGAAGTCTCGACCTCAATATACTCAACAGCGAAAAAGAAATTCGTATTGCTGTAAAAGACGGGCATGCAGAGCTGAAATATTTCGAAAAAGGTGTTGCGATGCCAACAACTGCTCAGCTAATGATATTAGGTGAACATCGCGAAATGCTGAAGACTGAAAATTTGAGTTTACCTAATTTGGTTTCTATACCCTGGCAGGCTGAAGAAATTGTTGTCAAGTCGAATGGATTGAGTAAAAGTGTATATTTAGAGGATCAAGAACAGGCACAACTGAATTATCGGTTTTATCGAACTGCGGATTCGGTGATATTGCATGTCAATAATCCCGCTATGATTCCATTTTGGTATCGTGTCCATCGTGCTGGTCGTACGATTGCTTCGGGTTATCATACCACGTTAAATAGTAAATTTTTAGCCCGTGGAAAAGACGGGTATAGCATGGAGATCACCTATCTTTTTGGAGGAAAATCAAAAGTTATCCAGGAAGAATTACCCTATGTGGAGAAGAATTTAAATTTGGCAGTCAACACGGCGACGACAGTTTATCCGGGGCAGAAGGCTGACGTGGAACTTTCGGTTACGGATAAGAATGGTAAACCTTTGAAGGATGTTGATATTATGGCCTATGGTTTTACCTCAAAATTTAGGTCAGCAACCGCTCCAAATATTACTATGGGTGGTCTGATGCGAAGGGCAAGAGTCTCACAAAATCTTAATTTTAGTTTGGATGATGATGAGAAGGCACATCAGGGAGCTCTTCAAAATTGGGTAAAATGGTCTAGAGACATGCAGTTGGATACGATGGCTTTTTATCGGTTTTTATATCCCAAAGATTATTATCAGGAGTCTCTTCCTTTAGATGCTGTCAAGAGCCAGATTTCCCCTTATGTCGTTGTAAATGGTGTAGTGCAGGGGATACATTTAGTCTGGATAGACGGTGTACTGACTTATGCTAAACAAGACCAACAAAATAACAATACTATTTTTGAAGTTTCTGCGGGGCAGCATGATTTTAGATTTAGGACCAAGGATCGCGACATTCGTGTAAGTGGCTTTTATCTTGAAAAGGGGAAAAAGGTCATTGTTTCCTTTAATGCCTCACAGGATACGATTGGTTTTACCTACCCCGAAAAAGCATTCAGCAAAGGCCAGATTTTGGTTTACCGATTACCTAAAGAAGAACGTGGTAAGCTCTACACTAATGAATTGACTGAATTGAAGCGCCAGTTGATTACAGTAACCAACAATTTTGGAGCCTGGCAATTACCCAATAATCATGTGTTGATTGAGAGACCAGCATATATCCAGACAGCTGGAGATCTCTATTACCTCAATCCCCTTAGAAAAACCGTTTACGATAGTCGTTTGCGTACACAGGTTCCTGTGCCACTGATGGTAGGACCATTTCCAAGGACAGAAATTTATAATGGTGTGTCCAAAATAGGTACGCTCATGGTTGACACAGCGAAAATTGGACGTTTTGAAATTGAGGGGGGCTATCAATATAGCATCTATAAAAATTATCAAAAGCAAAAAAGCTGGGATGGCAATCCTATGCGGATTGATCTGTATGATTTCAAGCCAAATTTAGATTTTCAGGAGAAGATATGGTCATTGGAGGATATCAAGTCAAACGTAGAACGTACTTTCAAAGAGATCATGCAAAATAGCACGGGACTAGCACAATTTGCTACGGTGAAGAAAGGAAAAAATGAGGCTATTTTTAAATTGAATTTAACTTTGGGCAATGATGTTGAACAGAAAGGCATTCGGCCTACATTGATCTTTATTGAACCGACGAATGTCGAAGAGAGAATGTATTTTCGACTATTTTACGGTGGACATCGAACTTTTGGAGATCTTCCAGTCGGCGATGTTACATTGCATATTGTAAAGGATGATTCAACTTCTTTTAGTTTGCCAATCAAACTCAAAGCCAATGGGATGAATTATCTCCGGCTGGATTCTATTCAATGGAGCAATGCATCCCAAGCGGCAAGATTGGCTTACAAACTTGTACGTGATGAAATTATTGTGCGTACCTTAGAAAACCCATTGCGGGATTCTATAAGCCATGGGCAAGAGATTGTTCCGCAGCTCTTAAAAATAGACCGGGAAGATTTTAGAACGAAGAGAAAGAATAATAAGGTCGCCAGGGTCTTAGTTTATGATGGGGATACGCCATTAATTGGGGCTAAGGTGAGTGTTCCGGATACCAAAAAACGATATTTCACAAGCTTTGATGGTAGTGTGGAACTTGAGCTCTCCGATGACAAAAATACGGTACTTGAGATTGCTGCTTTAGGGTACAATACCGCTACGGTCAAAGTCTCCAGTGGCAAAGATTATTTCGTGGAATTAAAGCCAAGCGAAAATCAATTGGATGAAGTGGTTGTTGTGGGGTATGGCGTCCAAAAAAGGCAATCATTGAATGCGGCAGTGAAATCGATCAATGCTAGGATGGATGGGGTGACTACAGCTATGCTGCAGGGGGCTGTAGCAGGGATTCGTATTCGTGGCGCTGCTAGTCCGGCCCCCAATGAAAAACCATTGATTTTAGTGGACGGAGTCCCTTTTGAAGGTGATATTTCAAGTCTTGATCCATCGACTATCGCGTCATTGAATGTGATTAAAGATCAATCTATGCTGGGATTGTACGGTGCGCGGGCCGCCAATGGCGTGGTGATGGTTCAGATGAAAGCTGGAGCATCTGCGACATCGACAGGTGCTGTGGATATGCCCTATTTGGAATCTGGAAATACAATGCGCGTGAACTTTCGCGATGATGCATTCTGGCAGCCAAAGCTAACTACCGATGCTCAGGGAAAAGTTAATTTTGAAGCGACCTATCCGGATGATATTACCAATTGGCGAACATTCTTTATCGCTAAAGGAAGTAAAAATTTCGCCGACATAAAAGAGCTAAATGTCAAATCCTTTAAAGCTGTTTCGGCACATTTGGCGACTCCCCGATTTGCCATCAGAAGTGATCAGTTTACAGCCATGGGAAGGGTTGTTAATTATCTTAGCGACAGCTTGCAGCTCTTGCGTACCATCAACAATGGGCTGACAACGCAGGAGGCAACGTTGAAAATTGCGAAGTCCTATCGGGATCCTATATCAGTTATTGCCGCTCAGGGGGACAGCGTCCAACTTGCTTATTCGATCGAATTGTCAAATGGATATTTTGATGGTGAAAAACGTAGCATTCCGATTTTTGAAAAGGGGCTTGAACAACATGAAGGAGATTTTAAAGTACTCAACAGTACCGCAGAATATTTACTAAAAACTTCTCCAGCACTAGGCGAAATCACCTTGCATGCCGAAGCAAATTCGCTGGAATTTTTACAACGGGAAATTGAATCGATCGATCGTTATAAATTTCTATGCAATGAACAGATGGCTTCCAAATTGAGCGCATTACTTTCCAAAAAAGAGCTGACAAAATTGATCGGAAAGCCCTTTACAGAGGATAAGAAAATAAAGGATCTTTTGAAGGAGTTACAGAAAAACAAAAATTCCAATCAGGGCTGGGGTTGGTGGAACAAAAGTGAAACTGTGACCTGGATCAGCAACTATGTGATCGGGGTACTGTTGGATGCCCGAGAAGCCGGCTACCAGGTTGAGATCGATACGGAGATTTATGCAGAACGTGAAAAGACCATGTTGAAAAGCAGCTTGGCTTCGCTGGATGTTCTATTGGATAAAGATAAGCTTCACGGGGCCAAGGAGAATTTGTTTAGCTCCTTGATATATCTACTCCGGTTGGATACTAAAGCTGATTACAAAGATTATTTCTTCGAAATCGACACAAAACTGAAAAGTAAAACCATTAAGGATAAACTGTTGAAATATCTATTGATTTCAAAACTGGGTCTTAAGGATTTACATGCTGCAGATACCGTTCTTAAATACGCGTCAAAGGCTGTCTTAGGTGGGCTCTATTGGACTTCTGGAACTACAACAGATCAGAAAGGCGGATTTTTTATGCGCCCAACGGAAACCAATACCGTGAATACATTGTTGGCTTATGGTGTCTTAAAATCAATCGGTGGTCATGATTCAGATTTAGAAAATATCCGTAATTACTTTTTCGCGCAGCGGCAGCAAAACCAATGGTATAATATCTACGAATCTTCCCGTATCATACGAAGTATTCTTCCTGATGTACTGAAAGAGGGTGAATCTTTCCAGGCACCGGTAATGGTCATCAATGGCAAACGCGTCACTGCATTTCCGTATACGCAAAGCTTTAAGTCGGATGAGCAGATTAAAGTGAGGAAAGAAGGGACGGGGCCGGCTTTTGTGACGGCTTATCAAAATTTTTGGAATCCCAATCCAGCTGTAGAAAAAGAAAAGGGCTTTGCCGTGGCAACGCGATTTAAGGACAATGGTGCTACGGTAGCGGCACTCAAGGAAGGGAAGCCTGTAAAACTTGAAGCAAGCGTAACATTAACTGGTGAAGCTGAGTATGTGCAGATTGAAGTTCCGATACCGGCGGGATGTTCTTATGAAACAAAAACCAATGGATACTATAGAATCGAGGCGCACCGAGAGCATTTCAAAGATCGTGTCGTCATTTTTTGCAACAAACTGGGGAAAGGTACACATACCTTTGAGATCGAACTTTTACCTCGTTATACCGGGACTTATACTGTCAACCCCGCGAAGGCTGAATTAATGTATTTCCCGACATATTATGGAAACGAGAAAATGAAAGAAATCGTGGTGGAGTAAGTGTATTGTTAAAATAAAAAGGGACTTATCACATGATAAGTCCCCAACATATAAAAACTAAAATTAAAAGTGCGCTATTAATGATCCCATCCGCCTCCTAGGGATCTGTATATCGCTACGCTTGCTTTGAGTTGGTTGACCTTCTTCTCAACGAGCTCAAATTTAGATTCCAGGGCATCGCGTTGCGTTAGCAGAACTTCCATATAATCTGCGCGAGCGTATTTAAAGAGGTCGTTGGAAATACCGATAGACTCATTTAATGCATCGACTTCCTTGGTCTTAATTTGTAGGCCATTCTCCAGATTTTTAATTTTGGAGAGTTGGTTTGCAACTTCAATATATGCAGCCAATATGGTCTGTTCATAATGGTAAACAGCCTGAACCTGTCGTGCATTGGCATTATAGTAAGCCGCCTTGATCGCTCGTTTGTTAATCAGGGGCGCAGTAAGTTCTCCAACGAGCGAAGCCAGAAATGATTCCGGCTTAACGAGATAAGTTGGATCAAAGGCCTGAAACCCTACACCAGCAGCAATATCCAAGGATGGGTAAAAGCGGGCTTTAGCCGATTTTATATCCAGTTTGGAAGCTGCAAGTTCATACTCCGCCTGCTTAATATCGGGTCTGTTTTCTAATAGCTCCGAAGGAATACCTGTGTAGACGGTTTGAGGAACAAGCTTGTCAAAAGAGGCTTGGTCTCTTTGAACCGGCTGCGGGAATCTTCCAACAAGGTAGTTTATTCTATTTTCTGTTTCTGTGATCTTCTGCTTGATATCATATTGCATACCTTGGGTTTTCAATATCTGGGCTTCGAATCTTTTGACCGCTAATTTATTGGATCGCGCATTTTTCTTCAGGTCATTCACGACGACAAGGGCGTCGTTTTGAATCTTTACATTCTCATTGATAACCAGGAGTTCGTTGTCCAGCGCCAGGAGTTCATAATAAGAATCTGCAATTTCAGCGATTAGGTGAGTTACCATAAAGTTTTTGCCTTCCACGCTGGCAAAATACCGTTGCAGCTGCGCTTTGGTCGCATTGTGAAGTTTACCCCAGATATCTGTTTCCCATTGTGCCTGTACACCAACTCCAAAATCAAATAGCGGTTCAGGCATTTCACGTCCGGGTTCGATTTCTGTATTCTTTTCCATCGCTCCAATGTTTGTGTAGCGACTTACTTTGTCGACCCCCGCGCCAACTTTTACGCCTACGGAAGGTAGATATTCACCTTTTTTGGCGCTTACCTCATTTTTGGCTATTTCAATTTCCTGAAGCATAATATGTAGCTCCTGGTTGTTTGCTAGTGCCTGACCGATCAGTCCTTGTAAATTGGGATCGCTGAAATAGCTGTTCCATTTTATTTTTCCTGTATTCGCGGTGTCGCTGTCAGCATCGCCATATTTATAAGGAACGGTTCTATTTTCGGCACGTTGTTTTATTTCCAGTGGTTTGCAGGCTGCGAGACTGAGCAAGAAAAGTGCAAAACCTGTATAGTGATATAATCTATTCTTATTCATAATGTATCATGTCTTCGCTTAATGGTGATTCGTCTTCGGCTTGGATCATTTTTCTTCCGTCAGCCAATTTTGCAAAAATGTAGTAAAGTCCGGGAATGACAATAACGCCAAAGATTGTTCCGACAAGCATACCTCCCAGTGCTGAGGCACCTATGGTGTGGTTACCGATAGCTCCCGCGCCGCTGGCAAAGACAAGTGGTACAAGTCCCGCGATAAATGCAAATGAGGTCATGAGAATTGGTCTGAAACGCGCTCTTGAGCCCTCAATAGCTGCTTCCAATATGCTATCGCCAGCTTGGCGCCTTTTCACGGCAAATTCTACGATAAGCACCGCATTTTTACCCAATAAACCAATAATCATGATCAGCCCGACCTGTGCGTAGATGTCATTTTCAAGACCCATTGCCTTTAATAAAAAGAATGATCCAAATACACCCACGGGTAGCGACAACAATACCGCAAACGGAATGATAAAGCTTTCGTACTGCGCAGCAAGTACAAGATATACGAAGACTAAGACGACTAAAAAGACATAAACGGCTTCGTTTCCACGTTGGGCCTCATCATAGGACAAGCCCTCCCAGGCAACTTTATAGCCATGTGGTAATGTTTGAAGTGCAGTTTCGTTGATTGCCTGAATAGCGTCGGCTGTTGTATATCCACTTGCCGGAAGTCCACGGATGGCGGCCGAATTGTACATGTTGTAACGCGTGATTTCGTTTGGTCCCTGTGTTTTTTTTAAGGTCATAAAGGCCGAATAAGGAACCATCTGGTCATGATCATTTTTGACGTAGAGGTTCATGATATCGGAAGGTAGCCTTCTAAATTCTGGTGAAGATTGTACATAGACCTTGAAGAATTGACCGAAACGGATAAAACCCTGCTCGTAGGTACTACCGATAAGGATATTGAGGTTGTCCATGGCTTTACCAATGGAAACGCCTTTTTGCATGGCGGCGTTATTGTCAAATACCAATTCGTATTGTGGGTAATTGGCGGCAAAGAATGTAAAGACTCCGGTGAGTTCCTTACGTTTCTTTAGATTAGCGATAAACGCTTTATTTACTTTATCGAAATCTTGGTAATCGGTGGTTCTATTGAGGTCCAGCAGGCGCATGGAGAAACCTCCTGAAGAACCAAACCCTGGAACAGCGGGAGGTTCGAAGAATTCAACCGTTGCACCAAGATTTTTTGATTTTTCTTCAAGTTCTTCCATGATCTCTTTAACGGAGTGTTCACGTTCACCCCAGGTTTTGAGGTTGATAAGACAGGTTCCGGCATTCGATCCACGGCCTTCGGTCATGATTTCATAACCTGCCAGTGATGAGACAGATTCTACGCCATCTACCCCTTGACAGATCTTTTGGAGCTCTCTGGAAAGCTTATTGGTCTGTTCCAATGTTGATCCCGGAGGAGTCTGAATAATGGCATATATTGTACCTTGGTCCTCACTCGGTATAAAACCTCCTGGAAGCGTTTTGTTAATGACGAAAATGCCGACACAGAATGCTATTAAGATACCCCATGTAATCACTCTTCGGCTGGCAATTTTACGAAGTAAGGAGGCATACTTGCCCGTTATTCTATCAAAAGTACGGTTAAAAAGGTCGAGCGATTTAGTGAATACGTTTGATTTTTTTGGTTTACCATGGTTGTTTTTCAGGAGCATCGCGGCAAGCACAGGAGTAAGGGTTAATGCGACTACTGCAGATATCACGATGGAACTCGCCATGGTAATTGAAAACTGACGGTAAAATGTTCCGACAGGACCTGTCATAAATGAAATGGGGATAAAAACGGCCACCATAACAGCTGTAATAGCGATAATAGCACCTGCGATTTCGCCCATGACTTCTTTTACAGCGCTGTATGGCGATATGGCACTTTCTTCCATTTTGGCATGTACTGCTTCAATGACCACAATGGCATTGTCCACGACAATTCCGATGGCAAGCACCAATGCAAACAAGGTAACTAAGTTGATCGACATACCGAACCATTGGATGACGAAGAATGTACCTATCAGCGAAACGGGCACGGCGATGATCGGAATCAAAGTCGAACGCCAGTCGCCAAGGAAAATAAACACAACAATGGCAACTAAAATAAAAGCATCGCGTAGAGTATGCATCACCTGTTCGATAGAAGCATCCAGGAATTGGGATACGTCATAACTGATTTTATAGTCTATCCCTGGAGGAAAGTTACCTTTCATCTCCGCAAGTTTTGCCTTCACATCTTTAATAACGTCATTGGCATTACTACCATAATTCTGTTTCAACACAATTGAAGCCGAGGGATGCCCGTCTAAATTGGAATAGATGTCAAAGAACTCACTACCCAGTTCGACTTTAGCTACGTCTTTTAACTTGATGTTTTCACCGTCGCCGTTTGCGCGAACGATAATATTGTCGTATTCTTCAGGTGTATTGTATTGCCCTTTATAGGTTAGGACATATTCGAGGGATTGCGCTGCAATACCCGAGCTTTGTCCCAGTCGACCGGGACGGCCGATGATACTTTGTTCTCCTATCGCTTTCATCACTTCATCAACTGACAAGCTATAGGCGCGCATGCGATCGGGATTTAACCAGACGCGCATGGCATATCTACGGCTACCTAAGATTTGTGATTTGGCGATACCATGAATACGATTGATTTCAGGAATGATATTTACAGTTGCATAGTTGTACAAGAATTTTTCATCCATGCTTTTGTTTGTACTGTAAAGATTCACGTACATCAGCATACTGGGCTGAATTGGATTGACGACGACTCCTTCCTTTTGAACAAGTTCAGGCAGTAGTGGCATAACTTGATCCACCCGGGTTTTGACCAGTACGACGGCATCGTTGGGATCTGTTCCTGGATCAAATACGACGTTTACGGTTGCTTCACCGGCACTGGTCGCATCGGTTGCGATATAGCGCATTCCCTGTACACCATTGATTGCATTCTCCAGTGTAATCAGTGAGGATTTTACGAGTACATCGGCACTTGCACCAGGATAGGCAATGGAGACCGCCACTGTAGTCGGTGCGATTTTTGGAAATTGCTCAGTAGGAAGTTGCTTTATGGCCAAACCTCCGATAAATAGGATTACAACCGATATGACAATAGCAAATACCGGTCGATGTATTACTTTTTTAAACATAATGCTGCTTTTTTAATTACTCTGCATATAAATCTAAGTTTGACATGACTTTCTCCGGAGTCTGATATTTGGATTCAATAGTCTGGTTTTCCTGTACCATGCGAAGTCCATTCAGCAGAATCTTTTCGTCCTTGCCCAATCCGGAAGAAACAACATAGATATGCGGCAGTTCGGCAGCAACTTTTATTTCTCTTGCTTTTACTTTATTATCTTTTGTAATAACGTAAACATATTTTTTTTCAAGCTCCTCGAATGTAGCTTTCTGCGGTATCATAAGCGCGTTATTATAGGGCGATGTAATGACGATATTACCTGTCTCGCCATAACGCAATAATCCCTTTGGATTTGGAAAAGTCGCTCTATAGGCAATATTTCCAGTTTCATTATTGAAGTCTGATTCAATTGTTTCAACAATACCCTCATGACCGAATTCTTTTCCATTGGCCATGTTTAACCGTACATGCAGCGGGCTGTTGTCTTGTTTTGCGTCCATTTGATTGAGGTATTCGACTTCGGGTACATTGAAGTAAACCCACATTTTACTGTTATCGGACAGCTCTGTGATCAACTCACCTTCATCGACAAGACTTCCTTTACGGACATGAAGCTTACCAACGATTCCGGAAAACGGTGCTACGATATCAGTAAATTTGAGATGGGTATTCATAGCGGCTAACTCAGCTTTGGCTTTTTCATATTTTGCTTTTGCCATTTCAGTTTCCTGCGGAGCGACAATATCTTTTTCGGACAGATTTTTGGTGTTCTGATATTCGATTTCAGCATATTTTACCTCTGCTTTAGCACGATTAACATCGGACTCATAGAGGTTGGGCATGATTTTAAAGAGGGGTTGTCCTTTTTGTACAAATTGACCTTCATCGACAAATATCGATTGAATGTAGCCTTTTTCCTGTGCGCGCAATTCAATATGGTTGATCGAACGGATTTGGGCTACATAATCTTTATTGACAATTGTATCTTTGACCAAAGGAGTAGTGACATTGAAAACTGCAGCTTCTTTTTTGTCTTTTTTTTCTGACTGACAGCTTGTCGATAGAATAATAAGGCACAGGCTTATATACATAAAGCTTCTCATGACCATGATAATAGTTTTCTAATTATTTTCGAAAAATTGAACAATAGTGTGACCTGCTTCCAAATGGTTTTGAAAGCTATTTTGAGGTTTTTTTAAGAAATTATTAAAAAATCACAGCCTGAATACACTGTAATGGATATATAGGGCGTTTTTTCGTGAAGTAAGCTGGTTGGAATTTGCAAGCGAAACTGCTGTGCGTGTATTGTGAAATTCGGGATGGATATAAGAGACTAGATTTCCAAAACCATCTCCTTTAAGTGCGAATAAGTTAGGGCTATTGGAATCGCTTCCCGTGTCGTCGTTTTCATTATCATTTTCTGAAAAATAAGCCCTTAATTTTTCATGTCGAGGACGTTTAGTTTTGCGAATAACTTTGGTGTCATAATCTTCGCTTTTTACTTGCTTGTTGAAGTGATTGACAGCGTGAAGATTGCAGGAGGGAATATTATTTGGTGTTGGCACATGATACCAGCCAAAACTGATAAGTATTGCGCAAACTACGCCGAACAGATATTGATGGAATTTTCCTTGCATCCTTGAAAGCAAATGTAATTAAACTTTAAAAATGATACAAGTGATTTAGGTATGGAAATTTTAAAGTTTATGTAATATTGTTACAAAGTGTTTAAACTGACGGTGTTTTAGTGGTTAATTGTGTAAAAATTACTTAAATTCCGTTTTTGAAATTGCGTTTAGGATATATTTTTAAAAAATATGACCTAAATAGCTTTAGTTTTCTTTAATTGGTTGTGTTTTTAGGTGTTTTTCGGGGTGATTTTCGTTGTTTTTTTAGTTTGGCTTAATCTATTCTTTCAATTGAGTAAGAATGGCTTGCAGTATTTTTTGATAAGTGACCACCTTAATATCCAATTGGGCTATTCTAAACGGTTTTTAACGTTTTCTGATTATTTCGTAGCATTTGTATTGCTTTTTCAGCTCTTGTTTTTCGGGTTTGTTCCTGTTTTGCTGATCCAACCCAATCACAATAGCCTTGTTTGTATGATTTGGAAAGTGTTTCAAAAAAAGCATTGGCTTTTTCGTCCGTATCCAACAATTGTTGGAGTTCCATAGTAACGCCTTCAATATGTTCACCTTTTTTTAGCATGTATTTTTATCCTTTGATTCCCGATAAAAATACATAAATATCTTCGAGTTGCCGGCCTTTATTGCATGAATACTTTTGACTTGCCCGTTAGGTAATACGATCAGGGGACTGCAATACTTTTTCTTGGAATAAGACTTACATGTTGCCGCTGTCTTCATATGCGTTGAAACATATATCGTTCTTATTTGTAGTTCTATTAGTCAACAAAAAATTTTCAATATGAAAGCAGTACGTTTTTTTGGGCATAAAGATGTCCGCGTTGTGAATGATCTTGTGAAGCCCGTTCCTAAGGGCGATGAAGTATTACTAAAAATTGGTGGTGCAGGTGTTTGTCATTCTGATCTCCACATTATAGATGAGGGGACCGTTGTAGGTACGGTATTTACCTTGGGACACGAAAATGCGGGCTGGATTGAAGAAGTTGGATCGGATGTAAAAGACTATAAAAAAGGAGACGCGGTACTGGTCTATGGCCCTTGGGGCTGTGGGCACTGTAAACCCTGTCAGCAATCAAAGGAAAATTATTGTGATCACCAGTCGGAAATGGCTTATGGTGGTGGGCTAGGCCTTGATGGAGGGATGGCGGAATATATGCTTGTCCCTTCTTCGCGTTTACTGGTCCCAATTTATGACTTAGATCCAGTTATTGCTGCGCCATTAACGGATGCGGCACTTACTCCTTATTCGGCGATAAAACGTTCGATAGGCAAATTGACAGCAGATGAGTATGTGGTTGTGATCGGAGTTGGAGGTTTGGGCCATGTTGCCTTACAAATACTAAATGAAGTAAGCGCGAGTTCAATTATCGCCTGTGATGTCACCGAAGAAAAACTAGCCTTTGCTAAAGAACTCGGCGCAGCCTATGTGGTTAATTCGAAAGATGCAAATGCAGCCGAACAAATCAATAAGATTACTGGCATAAAAAAAGCTAAAGTAGTGATTGATTTTGTCGGCGCAACATCGACTATAGATCTAGGAACAAAGGTTGTTGGTTTGGATGGTGACCTGACAATTGTTGGATTAGGCGGGGGACACTACCAGTACAATATGTCGGGGCTTCCTTTTGGTGTGAGTATGACAAACCCGTATTGGGGCTCTCGGGTTGAGCTTATGGAAGTTGTAGGTTTGGCTAGGCAAAGGAAGATTCATATTGAAATTGAGCAGTTTAAGCTTGATCAGGCTAACGAAGTTTATGATCGAATGCGCAACGGTAAGATCAAAGGAAGGGCTGTACTGATTCCTTAGTGAAAAAAAAAGTCTATCTTTTTGGTAGTTTATTTTGGATTTTATTTTTTTGATGCTTATCTTTGTTGTATCATAATTTAGGTTTATAATTGGTTATTTAAGGTTTTCATTCTCCCCGTTTGAAAACCTTTTTTTTAAGTTTCTCTTTTGATTGATTATTAAAAACCTTCTGCCTTCTTTACTGTTGTAATACTAATAATCCGCGCTGATTTATCTGCAAAATATTTATGGACAAAACAATTCTCGTACTCACCGATTTTTCTGAAAACTCATGGACTGCTATTCGATATGCGGCGAATCTGGCTAAAAAATTTAATTGGACAGTAGAACTTCTGCATACTTATACCATCCCAATAAAAGACAGTGTCCATGCGAAAATGGAGAATATGTTTTTGAAGCCTCAGAAGGAAGAGGCTGAAAGCATGCTCAAGGACTGGCAGATACGTATCGACGATGAATTTCCTGATCTCCGCTGTAAAACCGTAAGTTTGGCCGGCAACTTGGAAAAAACGGTACTAAACTTACTACAAGAAAAGGAATATCATTTTATCGTCATGGGAGCTAAAGGTAAAGGTATGATACAGAAAGCTGTCTTGGGAAGCAATACCTTCGCCCTGATAAAAAAGAGTCCAATCGGTGTCTTGGCAGTACCCATCACTTTCCAAAAATTTGGGTTGCAAAATATCGCATTACTGAGCAATTTTAAAGCGTCCGAATATGATCTACTCGACAGTTTCACCTTACGTGTACCGGAGAAATTTAATCTCAGCCTGTTGCACGTAACACAAAAGTATATCTCTCCAAAACAAGAAGATATTGAAGACTGGAAACAAAAGTTATCCGCCCAATTTTCGTTTAATAAAATTGATTATGTGGAAAAAAATGCGGTCAATCGTTTAGATTACAATATGCCTATACCACGTTGTATCGACTACATGGTGGAAATCGAAGCTATTGATCTTTTACTTGTGTCGTACAGTCCTAAAAGTTTTTTCAAAAGTATATTTTCCCGAAATCTTACGAAAGCAATTTATCGCAACCTGACTGTACCTACCTTTTTTAAGCGTAATTTATATTAATTGCGGGTAATCTCCTCCTGCTTATCACTTTCCATTGGTTGATAGTACACGTTTTAGTAAAGGGAAAATGATTAAACTAAAGTTAGTAGTCGCGATTTTATAATTACTAACGGAGCTTTAAATTGCGTCTCCGATGTGAGGTAATCTATTCATATTTTTCATTAGCTTTATCAATAATTGTATAAAATATAAACATAATGAGCTTTTGGATACTTCCTTTGATCGCAATACTTTCCGTAAGTCCCGATAGTACACATGTAGGAGAATATAAGTTTGCTGAAATGCCCAGTTGGAGTGATGAGTTCGATTACGATGGTCTTCCGGACGCAAAAAAATGGGGATATGATGTAGGCTCCTTGCATAATGGTTGGGGAAATCATGAACTTCAATACTATACAGATGCAAACAGGAAAAATGCAAGTGTTGCAAATGGTGTTTTACGTATTACTGCAATAAAAGAACAATATGAAGGGTTGAACTATACTTCTGCTAGGCTGGTGAGTAAAAACAAGGGCGATTTTCTATATGGTCGATTTGTAGTCCGAGCCAAGGTGCCGAAAGGGAAAGGTACGTGGGCAGCCGCTTGGATGTTACCGACAGATTGGGTTTACGGAGGATGGCCACATTCGGGAGAAATAGATATCATGGAGCATGTCGGTTATGACGAGAATGCAATACATATTACCGTTCATACAAAGGATTATAATCATTCTATCGGAACTCAAAAAGGAGTGATGAAACGAATTGATCAGGCAACATCGGAGTTTCATAATTATCGGATAGACTGGACCCCCGAGTATATTCGTGGTTTCGTGGATGATTTACAGATCTACAGTTTTCCAAATGAAGGAAAAGGCAATGGCGTGTGGCCATTTGATAAAAGATTTCATTTACTATTGAATCTGGCCGTTGGTGGAGATTGGGGCGGTGTGCAAGGCGTCGATAGCAGCGCATTTCCTGCAGAGATGGAGGTGGATTATGTCAGGGTATATGATTTACTGAAACCTTAAATGAATCTTGTTTTCATCTATTTTCTCTAATTTATAAAGATTAATTCAAATGTTTAGGCATCAAGGGAGAGGAAGGAATTATATTCATAATTTAAAGTTAGCCTCTATTTTATCTTGTGTGGCGGGTTTGGTCAATATTACAGGTGTTCTTGCCGTTAGCACTTTAACAACGAATGTCACAGGTCACTTCGCATTTTTTTCAGAACAGTTGATTTTAATGAATTATAAGATGGCTTTGATTTATCTGTTATACATTGCTTTTTTTTTAATGGGAGCTACCGTTTCAGGTTTTATTGTAGAATTAGCTTCAAAAAAGAAATCACATAACGCTTATATCATTCCAATTTGTATGGAGTCTATTATCTTAATTAATGTAGGACTGCTCCCAGCTTTATTTAAAGCAGGGCCAACGTTACCAACCATAATTTCATTTGCCCTGCTTTTTGCTATGGGACTTCAGAATGCCCTGGTAACGAAGGTGTCACAATCAGTTGTCAGAACGACGCATTTGACGGGATTGTTTACTGATCTTGGTATTGAAATCTCGCAGTTACTTTTTTATAGAGAAATTGCTGAAAAAGTGAAATTACACAAAAGTATTTTTCTTAAGTTGATGATTATTGGAGGCTTTTTTATTGGGGGAGTTGTAGGCGGCTTTATGTTTCAATATTTTAAACTGAAAACATTATTGTTACCGGCTAGTATGCTTTTATTTGCCTTATGGTATGACCATATTCTACTTAAGTTTTATCATTTGAAGCGAAGCTTAAGACCGGATGAATAGGTTCGATTAAATTCATATTTTAGCTTAATAACATGAACTATTCCCATATCCTGTTTGAAAAATTAGTATTATCTGCCGGTAGATTCAACATTAGTGAACCATTGTACTGCATTCTTTTATTTGAGAAAGCGACGAGTTTTTCGGTTGATTTGGTGACATACCATGCGGATCCTAAAAGTGTTTTGTTTTTGTCTCCCTATCAGTTGTTTACGATGGATGTGGTGCAGAAAAGTACCTTTAGTGTGCTAAAATTTCACGGCGATTTCTATTGTATAGAATATCATAAAGATGAAGTTGCCTGTAATGGAATTCTATTCAACAACATCTACCAGCAACCTCATGTGTTGCTCTCAACAGCTATTTATCATGAGATATCAACTATCATGGAAAAAATAGATCAGCTCAAAATGTCGTCGGAATCCTATGATCAGTCATTGAGCAGAACCTATTTACAGCTGATTTTAGCGCTGGCGAGTAGACAAAAGCTACTTTTTAACGACCTACAAAAACCGTATTGGGCTCATAGAGATATTATTGATGACTTTGAGCAGTTTTTGGAAAAGAATTATAAAGCGCATAAAGAAGTTACCTTTTATGCAGCGAACTATGGTTTAAGTCCAGCCGTTTTTACGAAAAAAATAAAATTGAAATGGGGAAAATCCCCTTCAAAGTTGATCCAGGAACGCCTCGTATTGGAAATTAAAAGACAGCTCCATTTGACGGCCAAAAGTATTAAAGAAATAGCAGCCAATTTGCAGTACAAAGACGAGTTTTATTTCAGTAGATTTTTTAAGAAGATGGTAGGCGTATCTCCTAAGGTATTTCGGAAGCGGGTCGGTTTATCAATTGTTGCCGAAAAGTCTATGTTATAGATCTATTTGTCCATGTTGTGGATTTAAGCCATTGTTTAGTTTTGCATGGTATTAAACAAACTACGTTATGGAGAAAATAATAAAGCTATTGGCAAAGTCACAATATATCTTTACAAACTTTGCTAGAATTTCAATTTTTATTGTGATGGCATGGATTGGAGGATTAAAAGCATTTCAATATGAAGCTGATGGTATAGTTCCTTTTGTTATTAATAGTCCGGCAATGCGTTTTTTTTATCATAATACGGAAAAACGGGTGTTGGATAAAAACGGAGAGCTAATACCGGAATACCAGTTGTTTAAAAATCCGGAGGGTCGTGTCGTAAAGAAAAATATTGCATGGCACCAAGAAAATGGAACTTATATTTTTTCTTATATACTTGGCTTTGTAATTGTTTCAATTGGTCTGATGATATTTTTAGGTATCTGGTATCCTAAAATCGGAATTTTTGGGGCATTGTGTACCGTGCTTATGTCATTGGTTACACTTTCTTTCCTGATAACAACTCCAGAGGCGTTTGTGCCAAAGCTAGATGGAGATTTCCCGTCACCTAATTATGGTTTTCCTTATTTATCCGCGGCCGGTAGATTAGTCCTGAAAGATGTAATTATGCTTGCAGCAGCATTGATCATTGCAGCAGAAAGTGCCAGCCGTCTGATAAAAAAAACGAATATAAAATAGAGACAGATAGTTTTTGTATGTGAATTAGCAGCAGGTTGTTTGCTGGAGGCGATCACTACTCGGGGTAAATCCACCAACTTTTGGAAGGTATCTTTCATGCCAGCTGTATTTTGGCAGCATCTTTGTGTCTCGTCGTTAAACTATATTGAGTTATACCACGAACGATATGAAAATAATACGAACGACCCTTCCATTTCTTCTGTTTAGTTTCATCCTTTTAGTTGGATGCAACAATAATCAACAGATCAGGATGATTGATAAAGATGGTAACACACATTTGTTGACAAGAGAAGGTGATCGAAAAGGAGAATTGGGACTGCAGCGTATCATCGCTCGTGGCAATGATACAGTAATAACGATTGATGGTGCAGGTCATAAAATGATATGGACAGCTTCAGATGTGACCAATATTGATACAACAAAGATTCAATATTATCTCAAAAAAAGAAATGGAAGCAGTGTTCATATTTATACACCCGTAGATGTAAATCAAAATTTTATAGATGTCGAGGATAGTCAAAATGTTTTGTCAGATCCTTATGATGGTACAGACAAGAAAAAATCCCTACTGTAGATTGCCGCATGAAAAAGCATAATTTGGGCTAAAGAGAAAATCCTAGCAAGTTTACTTGCTAGGATTTTTTTTTGGGTACTTTGGCACCTTCTTTTTTTGCTTCGGAGAGGCCGATAGCAATCGCCTGTTTTCGTGATGTTACCTTTTTCCCGCTACCAGATTTTAATTTTCCTTCTTTCATTTCGTGCATCGTCTTTTCAACTTTCTCAGATGCTTTTTCTGAATATTTTGCCATAATAGTGTTACCCGTTGATCTGTTATTAAACACTTCTGCAAAAAGAACAGCTGTTTCAGTTGAATCGTTTGAAAATTCTTTGAGAGCGAAATAGCGAACATCTGTATCCGCTAATTCAATTCATTTCCAGCTTTAATCACGGCTTGGTTGACTGCTTTTATTCTTTCAAGATCCATTTTTTGTATTTTACGGTCGTAAGTCAATAGGCCATTGACTTCATGTTCCACATCGGTAGTTTGCGTATAAATAGCAACACTCAATCCTTTGTATCGGAGCAATTGTTCGACATTATCCATTAGGAATATATAACGGTCTGTGAGTGCCTCTATAGTGGGTTCGTAGGCATAGGCATTGTTTTCGACAGGCCACATGTGACCGCGGACAAATAAGCCTACGCCACCAAACTCTCCGAGGGAAGCTGCCCTTTTCGAATCAGGTTCTGAGGCACCCTTTGGGCCAACATAGATATGGGTGTCAACAAAATCTCCATTTCCGGGGTCACCATAAGCTTTTTGGTAAGATGGATTGTTGTTAAATCCCGAATTACCGTTCACTAAACGTGAAGGGTCATATTGTTTGGTCCAGTCGGTAATATTGCGTACATCGAAAGCGCCCCAATTTTCGTTAAAAGGAACCCAGGCGATAATGGATGGCGAGTTGTAGTGGTCGTCAACGATGGCCTTGTATTCATCACGAAATGCTTTTCGATAAATCGTAGTATCTTCTTCGGGATACCAAAGGCAGGGCATATCTTGCCACACAAGCAGTCCCATTTTATCTGCCCAATAATAGAACCGTTGGGGTTCGGTTTTCATATGCTTACGAATAAGGTTATAACCAGCATTTTTGGTAAACTCGATATCATATTTGAGAGCTTCTTCCGTAGGTGCTGTTAGAATACCATCGGGCCAATACCCCTGATCCAGGAGACCGAGCTGCATCACAAATTTGTCATTCAAGAGCGGCCTTACAATTCCGTTTACCTTACCAAGTTTAATATCACGCATACCAAAATAGCTCTTAACCTCGTCAATGATTTCTCCATTCTTCCCATGTATACTTAATTTTAAATCGTATAAAAAGGGGGAGTCAGGAGACCAAAGTTTTGGATTTTCTACCGGGATATTAAATTCCATGCCCGACTGAATTACCGTTTTTGAAATTTCTTTTCCCTCTGAAGAAACGATGGCCGTAACTTTTGCCTTCGCTGTGCTAGTGACCTGTATTTTTAGTTGTTTTTCTGCTACTTGAGGCAACAATTTGATTCCCTGTATATGGTTTTTGCTTACTGGTTCCATCCACACAGTTTGCCATATGCCAGAAGAAAATGTATAGTCGCCTCGAGGTCCATTTTTGCCCGAAGGATACTTACCGTCGTTCTTGTCATGCACTGCGACGACAATGTTATTTGGACCGGCCTTTAAAAACTCAGTGATGTTGATCCAGAAGGAGTCGTAGCCACCTGAATGAGTACCAGCTTTTCTACCATTTACAAATATAGTTGCATCGTGATCCACTGCACCAAAATGGAGTATAATATCTTTCCCTTTCCAATGATTAGGTAGCTCGAAATTTTTACGATACCACAGATTAATTTCTTGTTTGCGTTGTATTCCGGATAAATAGGACTCTGGACAATAGGGGACAAGAATGCTTTCTCGGCTGTGGTCAAAGGAAATTGGGACAGCAGGATTTAGTGCGTTCGGAGCATCCTTTCCACCTATATAATCCCATTTACCGTTGAGACATAGCCATTCATTCCTTTCCATTTGGGGACGTGGATATTCGGAAAGTGGGATTTCTGTTTGCTTGGCTATTGCTGTCCATGGGGTTGAAAGCTGTGGCTGTTGTGCCAAAGCATTAAGCCAACCGAAGAACGATAGTGCCAGCACAAAAATTGAGGTTTTGGTTTTTATCATGGTATACTTCTTGGTTTTTCAGAATATGAATATAAGTATACTAAAATGATTTAGTGAATTATAAACAAAATGTTACTAGTGGGGCTTTCGATATTGGGGTTGGTTGGTTCACAAAAGAAATAGATATTGGATTAAAGAAAATTACAGGAGCTGCCTTTTTTGAGACAGCTCCTGTATAATGCTTATTACCAGATTTTAATTCTCTCTTCTGGACTTTTGTAAAGTTTGTCACCTTGTTTAACATCGAAAGCTTTATAAAAAGCGTCAACATTGATCAATGGACCAAAACTTCTGAAATATCCTGGAGAGTGTGGATCAGTTTTAACTTGGTTGACCATATATTTTTCATTGGATAGGGTTCTCCATACCGTTGCCCAGCTTAGGAAAAAACGTTGGTCTTGTGTGTATCCACTTATTTCACCTGGGTTTCCCTTATCTTTTAAATATAGTTGAAGTGCATCATAAGCAATGTTTACACCTCCTAAATCCGCGATATTTTCACCGTTTGTAAATGTTCCGTTGACGAAAGTGCCTTTTACAGGTTCATATTTATCGTATTGAGCTGCGAGTGTTTTTGTTGCTTTTTCAAAATTGGCTTTATCTTCTGGTGTCCACCAGTCGACCAAGTTTCCATCCGCATCAAATTGCGCTCCGGAATCGTCAAATCCATGGCTCATTTCGTGGCCAATTACAGCACCTATACCACCGAAATTAACCGCGGCGTCAGCTTGTGGATTGAAAAATGGAGGTTGGAGAATTGCTGCTGGAAACACGATCTCATTGTTTACAGGATTGTAATAGGCATTTACTGTTTGTGGAGTCATTCCCCATTCTGATTTGTCTACTGCTTTTCCGATTTTCGCCAAATCTCTTTCATATCGCCATGTGGTGATACTTTGCAAGTTAGCATACAGGTTTCCACCTTTGTTTTCCGATAGAATATTTAATTTAGAATAGTCCTTCCATTTGTCAGGATAGGCAACTTTTACGGTAAATTTATTTAGTTTTTCAAGCGCTTTAACTTTGGTGACAGAGGACATCCATGTTAAATCATTGATATGAAGTGCGAAACTTTTCTTTAAATAGTCAATTAATTCCACCATTTGCGTTTTGGCTTCTGCAGGAAAATATTTTTCAACATATAACTTCCCAAAAGCTTCCCCTAAAGTGGAGTTGATAAGTTCAAATCCTCTTTTGTTTAGTGCTCTTTGCTCTTGCTGGCCTCTTAAATATTTCCCATAAAAAGCAAATCGCATATCTCCCAGTTCTTCACTCAAATAAGAGGCACTTCCATTAATAAGATGAAACTTAAGGTAATCTTTAATGACAGGAAGGTTCTGGTTGCTGACCAATTTGTCAAAGTTCTTATAATAACCTAATTCTCCGATGATTACTTTTTCTGTATTGACGCCAACTTTTTTGAGGTACTCAGGTAGATTTACATTTTTGACTAGAGCAGATAGCTCAGCCAAAGTCTGCGGGTTGTATTGTAATGTATTATCCCGGCTTTGTTCATTGGTCAGGTAGGTTTTTGCAATGCTTTTTTCGTAGTCAACAATCCCTTTTGCAGCAGTTTCAGCATTTTTATACCCCAATTCCTTTAACATGGAAGCTACATACTTTTGGTATTCCGCAATTGCTTCGGTATTTTTTTCATTTTCTTTTTGATAATAATCTCTTCCCAAACCTAAGGACGCTTCTCCTAAATAAACCGCGTTCATTTTAGAGTCTTTTAAATCAGCACCGACCCCCCAGCCGTAGAAATTATTCTCACCTTCTTTGGTTACGGAAGTTAAATAATTCTGAAGATCTTTTAGGTTCTTTATCGCATCGATTTTGCTTAGATTTCCCTGGATGGGCTTAATCCCATCGGCATTTCTCTTCTGCAAGTTCATATAGGAGGCGTACAAGTCCTGTATTTTTTTGCCCTCACTTCCTTCAGGAAATTTATCTTTTAAAAGTGAGTTCAGAATTTTCATCGAATTGTTGTCCGTATCTTCTGCCAATTTATTGAAGCTTCCCCAAGTGGGTTTGTCGGAAGGAATTTTAGCCGTTTTCATCCAGGTTCCGCTTACGTAGTTGTAAAAGTCATCCTGTGGACGTACAGATTTGTCCATTAAGCTCAGATCAAGTCCTTTGTCGGGTACTGTACCTGCTGTCTGTGCTTCCGCATGCTGTGTGTAGACTCCAGCCAAGAAAATTAGGGCGAGTGTTAATTTTTTCATTGTTGTTTTAATGTTGTATGATTTTCAATAATTCAATCTGGGAGTACGCACAAATTACGGATAAAATAGGTTATGTTATTTGCTCCGTGTAATTCGATTTGTAGCAGCCATGTCAATAATTAGCTGTGATTTTTTTAAAGCTAAAAAATCATTTACACAAATGACGGAAAATTCTAATTCAGCAACAAGTAAATCTGTGCATAATCTATAATTTTATTATACATTGACCTATGATTTTTAATGCGATCTGTTAACTGCTACCTCAATAGAATCCAAATTTCTTTCCGAATGCAAGTATCGTATGCTGGTTCGTCAGGAAATGATTGCATTTCTTTGGAGCGCGGCTGAAATATAAATCTACATAAATTGATAGATAAATAATCACCTTAAAGCTTCCACAGTGGAATTTAGAAAAGCCGTGCGCGAATTCACTATCGAGCGCAGCAATTCTAAGACATCGTACATCGATGATGGTATTTACCTCTTATTAATTGGAATGATTTTCCAGTAGCCTTGTGAGAAGGCGCTCTATATACAGACTGTCCAGTTCTTTCCCGATAAAAACCATCGTATTCAACTTTTTATCCTCCTGTTTCCATTGGCTGCCATAACTCATTTCGATACGAGAACCTACAGCTTGAATAATGATTTTTTTGTCGCTATTTTTTTTAAATGCGATTCCTTTTACCCTGTAGATTCTGTTTGTATATTTTCCGACAAGCTTGCTCAAACCAAGGAATAAATTGACGAAATTAAACTCTTCGGCAAAGGTGTAGATTCGTGTCGAAATATCTTTGAGATGTGATTTTCCGAAACTCGATTGACCTAATATTGTCGTCTTATTGGGGGACAGGTTTTTGAGAAAAGAAAACGTTTCTATTTTCTTTGTGTACACTATATCTTCAATTATTTCAAAAGGAAATTCCATTGTTCCTTTCGAATATAAAGTTTTTGCAAGTGGATTTAGGTTCGCTAAATAATTGTACAGCGAATCTAGATAAGTTGGGTGTACATCGTTGGTTTTATTAATGATGATGGCGTCAGCCGCCATAATTTGTCTGAGTACTTCATCTCTTTCCTTGATCTGATCTTCGACAAGAGCGGCATCTACGAGACAAATAATTTTTTTTAAAGGGAAGTAGTTATGGAATATCGGGTGCGTCGTAAAGGGCTCTATAATTGCAGTCGGTATGGCTAAACCAGTACATTCGATAACCAACTCGTCAAAACTATCTTGTTTTTTATAAAGTAATTCAAGCGAACTATAGAGCTCGTCATTTAGCGTACAACAGAGACAGCCTTCCTGAAGTGGAACAAGTTGTCCGTAATTTTCAGTCAGTAACATGCTGTCAACGTTGAGTTGGCCGATTTCATTTTCGATAATAGCAAAACGTTTGTTCGGATATGATTTCATTAGGGCGTTTAGATAAGTAGTCTTTCCGGCACCTAAAAAGCCTGTCAGTATCGTGACAGGGCGAGCATGACTTTTATTCATTTTTTATGATTAAATATGCGATCTATAATTGTCAGAAGTACATGGAAAATTATTCCATATGGTATCTTATTTCAATAAATTAAAGAAGTCATTTCTTTGACTTTCCGATGCGAATATCCCACTATACTCCATGGTAGTTGTACTACTGGTCGTATCTTTAACTACCCGTGCTGATACACAGAGATGATCTGCGTCAATGAGCACAATAATATCATCCGTTTCTAAGGTCGATTTAAGTTCATTAAAAATCTGTAACGTAAGCCGTTCCTGTACCTGTGGGCGGTGTGCGTAATAATCTACTACACGATTTATCTTTGATAATCCGATTACTTTTTTCTTTGCTACATAACCAATGTGCGCTCGCCCCACAATTGGCAGAAAATGATGCTCGCAGGCTGAATTTACACGTATATTTTTCTCAACCAATAGTTTGTTGTAACCATATCGATTTTCGAATGTGGAAAGTTGGGGCTTATTGGCTGGATTGAGGCCATAGAACAATTCATTGATATACATTTTAGCCACACGATAGGAGGTTCCACTGAGACTATCATCCTGGAGGTCAAGGCCTAGTTCATGCATGATATCCTGAAAAAGCTGCGCGATCTTTTTAATTTTCTCGCTGTCGGTTCGTGTAAATGCATCATGTCGCATAGGTGTATCAATCGAAGTCATGATATGAAGATCGCCTAGATTTTCGATGGGGGAGGAGATGTCTCTTTTTAATGATGTGTTCATAAATAATTCCTTTGTTAGTGTACGCTGATTAGATATACGAAGGCTCCTGCAATTAGGAGTTGTTAACTTATTTTTATAAATATAGTGAAAAAGTAGTAAATGCAATTTAGTTGCATGTAATGTTTTTTCACTATATTTGATTGTCACATCTTTAATAGGCTATGTTTAAGAAATTTACTCTTGTTTTTTTATTCATTTTTTTAGGTGGAGAGTGTTATTCAGTCTTGGCACAAACGGGGTTGGAATCTCAGCATTTAGCAGACCATAAGCCACTCATGAATGAAGTTTGGAAAACCTTTGATACCATGTTGTATAAAGTGAACAAGAAAAATGGGAAAACGATATACACGCCATTTTTTCCCAGTAAGCTTGCAAAAATGGATGGCATGAAGGTGGAACTTCAGGGGTATATGGTGCCGCTCAAGACAGGTCTCCGACATAACAGGTTCCTATTGTCCGTTTTACCTGTTTTACAATGCATGTTTTGTGGGCAAAATGGAATTCCACCGATGGTAGAGATTACGTTGGCTAACAACGATAAAATTTGGTTGAAGGAGAACCCTATTACTTTAAAAGGATATGTCAAGCTTAACGAAAAAGACAGGACTCGGGTTGAAATTTTTATACAAGATGCATCTATCGTAAAGTAGTAGATTGTTAACTACGCCAAATGGTCCAAAGTATGATCCCATAAACCACAACAACCAAAGCAAGCAACAAAAACAGTTCAAAGCTCGTTTCCGGGAAACCACTTGATTGTGATAGAAAGGCGGCTATTAATAAAATACCAATCAATCCGATACCGATACTTAGTATGAGTTTTCGAGGTTTATTAAATGTATTATTGATTTGGTCAGGTTCTGCTGTATCTGAAATATTGCTTTCCTCTTTCAGTACTGCTATATCCAGCTCAAGTTCCCTTGCTATAAGATTTAGGTTATAGGCCCTTGGAAGGACTTCAGCATTTTCAATACGCTGTACGGATCGCAGATTAAGCTTGACCAGATCAGCAAGTTGCTGTTGTGAGTAGCCTCGGTTTATACGTGCATTTTTGATCAGAAGTGCAATTTTTTCTTTACTTGATTTATTGGTCATCTTACGGCATTTTGCGACGTATTCAAATGTCGTAAAATTAAATGATTTAAGGCCATAGCTTTGTAGAAAAAAAGTATGATTGCTATTGTTATTGAATTGTTGGTTTCTTGGTTTTTACTAAAACACTTCTGTCACCAGGATCTTAGGGTGTTGGGCTTTTATGCGAAAGGCAAACTGTTATTTTTAAGTTTGGTTGTACCAATGTTTTATTTGGTTATCCTCTATTTGGGAATAGCCTATTTGGTAGAAAATCCTTATAAATTTAACCCAGAGTATACACTTGGAGATTTTTTTCGAAGTCTTTATTATGTATCAAAAGCAATTATATTTGAAGAATTGATCTTTAGAGGAGCTCTATTGTATATGCTAGTCAGTCGCTTTGGGAAGACAAAAGCTGCATTCATAACAGCCATAGCTTTTGGAGTTTATCACTGGTTTTCATATGGCGTAATCGGACATGTGTTTGAAATGTCAAGAGTTCTTATGTCGACGGGTGTATTTGGTTATTTACTAGCACGTATATGTATAAAAACAGGTAAAATAATATTTCCAATTGCTTTGCATTTTGCTTATAATTTCACAACAATGGTCGTATTCTCAAAGGAAAAAAATATTGGATTGCAACTTTTGGTAAAAGCTCATGCCGTCGATCCGGTTAGACCTGAAGGAATATTTCCGCTGTTCATTGTCGTTATTTACTATGTAGGCTTTCCAGTATTGTGTTATATTTTCCTTAAATCGTTAAAAAACACGAATGGCTGGTCCTGATCTTTTAATTTTTCCATTACTTGCTTGTTGAGCAGATGCTATTAAAAATATATTTTCCGATGGATTGCCTACTATTGACTAATAATCGCTACACTATCTTTAGGAAAATGATTTTGCAACCATTGTTGTAATTTTTCGTGTTGCGCTAATGGAAGTGGGGTCTTGGTAGCGTATATAAATGCTACGATCCTGGCGACGCTATCGGCCTTTGCATAATGTTGTTGGACACCAATGCTATAGGAATTCAGTTCGGGGAATAATACAGCGATATCGCGATCAAGTTGCGGACTGGCCAACTGGTATTTCGCTAATTCATTATTTAGGGCGCGTATCGTGAGATCCTTTTCACTTACAGCTGCTGTACGTCTGTCTATTTCGCTTAGAATACTCGATTTTAAATCTAAACTATCCTGATGAATGACAAGGTTAGTATTGGTAATACCAAATGATTCCATTACACGCTGTAAAGATTCTACCTCTTTGTCACTGAATTTTTTTGATAAAAAGGCAAGTTCAAGTTTCTTTGGATTACTATTCATCTCCAGCTTTTCATAGATAACGGTGTAACCTTTGTTGCTGAGTTCCTGTTGAACAAATTGGTTTACCTTGCTGGTGTATTTTTTTTCTTGCAGTAGATTGTATGCAAAATAGACACTTGGCAATACAAGAATAATCGTGATGATGGTAATACTTTGAGTAATTCTTTTTTCGCGTTTTTTATCGATATAATGAGTTTTGGGGTAACGCAAATATTTGACAATGATAAATGTAGCAATGCAGATAAAAACACAATTGATGATGTATAGAAATAAAGCACCCGCAAAATAACTGAGATTACCGATAGCTAATCCGTAGCCTGCAGTACAAAGTGGGGGCATCAAGGCTGTTGCTATGGCAACGCCAGGAATAGGATTACCTTTGTCTACCCTAGTAATAGCGATAACCCCTACTAAACCACCAAATAGTGCAATCATTACGTCATAGATATTGGGCGATGTACGCGCTAATAATTCGGATTGCGCTTCCTTGAAGGGGCTTAAAAGAAAATAAATATAAGAAACAACTAAGCTTATTAAAGTTGCTATCAATAGATTTTTTAATGATTTTTTTAAGAGGGGAAAATCAAATGTCCCCAACGCAAATCCAGCTCCAACAATCGGGCCCATTAATGGAGATATAAGCATAGCACCGATAATTACCGCTGTAGAATTTACATTTAGCCCTACAGATGCAACCACAATTGCACATGCTAGAATCCATGCATTAGCACCGCGAAAAGAGATATTGCTCACAACATTTTCTAGAACAGCCTCCTTTCGGTCTTCTCCCTGATGTAGATCGAAAAATCTCAATATTTTATTCATTAGCGTATTAATATAGCGGCTCAGCAATTATTCAGCAATTATTAAGACGCTAAAATTATGCCGATTTTAGTCCTCTGTCGTAATTCTGCTATACAAAGTCTTTACGGACAAAAACACTCGTTAATAACGTGAAATCCATTTTTCATTTGGCTGAAATCCCGGGTGACCGGCAGATATCGTTGTCTGCTTTAGGTTGCTGATACTTTATTTTACCTCATATTTATCGGGTATTTAGCACATTTAAATTTTTTAAGTTAGGTTGATCTGGTGGTTGGTAGATCGGCTTTTCAAAGGGGATTAGCATGCTATTTATGGATAATTGTGAAGAAGATTTTGTTGATTCCTTATAAAATATTATCTTTTAGTAATTTTAGAACTTAGAAACACGGAAGAGAAATGTCATTAATAGATTTATCAAAACGCGTGGCGTTGGGAATAGATATCGGTGGAACCAATACAAAATTTGGTGTGGTCAATCATCGGGGCGAAGTACTTGAAAAAGGAAGCATAAAAACAGATGCTTATCAAACGGTGGAAGAGTTTATTGATGCGTTGTACGAGAAAGCTTATCCCTTAATTGAAGCATTTGGTGGTGAACAAAGCTTTGATGGAATTGGTGTCGGCGCGCCTGATGCTAATTATTACACTGGGACAATAGACCACGCTCCCAATCTCCCTTGGAAAGGTGTGATTCGATTTAGCGATTTAATGACGGCCAAATTTAAGATTCCCTGCACCATTACCAATGATGCAAATGCCGCTGCTTATGGTGAAATGCTTTTTGGTGCGGCACGCGGCATGAAAGATTTTATTATGATTACCTTAGGCACGGGCGTAGGAAGCGGCATAGTGGCCGGAGGGAAGCTTATTTATGGACACGATGGCTTTGCTGGCGAATTGGGCCATACCATTGTCAAACCAGGAGGACGAAAACATTGGAGTACGGGTTCTGAAGGAAGTTTAGAGGCTTATGCATCTGCTACAGGGATCACCATTACAGCCAAGAAAATGCGGGCCGAATTTCCGGAATCGATGTTGAATCAATTCCCTGAGGACGCGATCAATTCGAAGACAGTTCATGAATGTGCGCTCAAAGGGGATGCGATAGCCATTGAGGTATTTAGGTATACTGGGCAGAAACTGGGTGAAGCATTAGCAAATTTTGTGATGTTTTCTTCTCCTGAAGCAATTCTACTTTTTGGAGGAGTAATTAAGGCCGGTGATTTTATCTTAAAACCCGCGAAACTCCATATGGAAAGAAACCTTTTTCCTTTGTTTAGAAACAAAGTTAAACTGGTCTTTAGTGAATTGGAAGAGGCTGATGCTGCTATTCTTGGTGCAAGCGCATTGGTCTGGGAAAAATAATATATTGGTTTGTTCTCAAGGCAGAATTACCGCTTATCGGGACTGTTGTGTTTTGAGAACAACTTGGTTAAATCGCTAAAATACAACGGCACTTTCACAGAATATATATGATCTTGTTGTCGGGGATTTATGGAGAAATAACTGACCATTTAATTTATTATAGCGACTGTTATCTTTTTTTGAGAAGCTAAAGGCATAGTCTTTGCTAATAAGTTCTTTTAAACTTAACACTATTCCAAATGAAAAAGACCATTTTTCTCCTTCTGTTGCTGTGTACAGCTTTATTCTCAAAAGCAGATCAACTTCAGGCCTTGACACAAAAGCAAGCCGAAACGGCCGTTGCATACCTTAAAAAAGAACCCATCGTTATTTTATGGTGTAGTTGTTGTGATAATCAAATACCCAAAAAGATTACTGTTCAAGAAGTATATTTCAAGGCATATCCGGATGGAAAATATTATTCTGTGGTTGTAAAAGGACGGAATGAAAGTGGGGCCGAAGTAGAGGAATATGTAGACTTGGCTTATGTGTTCGTAAAAAAAGGTAAAAAAGCGAAAAGCTTAGGAAAAGTGTTGAAATATGAGTGTGACCCTTGTACAAAACCATTTGACTGGGCGGCTTAAATTCTTGACGCGACATATTATCGCTAATCTATTCTGTTTGCTTCAAGAAATTATACCCTCAATGGTGATAACTTAGCATCAAAAAGTACTGGTCAAAAAACAATCCCAAGCTGAAAGCTTGGGATATTGATAAGTGCGGAAGAAGGGACTCGAACCCCCACGCCTTGCGGCGCCAGATCCTAAGTCTGGTGCGGCTACCAATTACGCCACTTCCGCATTAGGATTTCTTATGATGTCGCAAATATAAAAACCAAAGTGCTATCTTGCAAATCGATAAGCGAGATTCCTCCTCCTAAATACGGATCATCCTGTTTATGAATGGAATATTTTTCAATAGGATCCTTGTTTCTTTAATCATGTGATCAGCAGACGGCTTGTTTATCCAATTTTTTGATGAAATGCTTGCTGTCCTAATCAAGTTTTGTTAAGGCCTTTGAATTTCGTAACAAAAATACATATTGAAAGAAGTCTGTTGTATGATTCGTTTCAGCAGGTATGATATTTTCGCCAAAAAGCCGTGATTTTACAGTTATTAAATCTTGAGAAGTTGCATAAGGTGAATGTGCTGCATTGAGTTTAAATAACGATATACTATTTGGTCGACTTAATTCTTTTAGATCCTGAATGCCTTTCACGAGCATAAGTGGGCCATCTGCATTTACCCAATCTACTTTTTCATCTTCAGGGGTTGGAAATTGAGGATTCTTTGGAAGATACATTTCACTAGCAATGGTATAACTAACAAAGCTAGATACTTTATAGCCGCTACTTTTCAAGCGTATAGCAAAAGGATCATTGGTTGCATCCTTTCCTTTTTGTAAAACATGAAAAAAACCAAATAGTCCATATAGTTTTTGACCATCAATATGGTGATTTTTAATATAATTTTCCAAATTTAACAGCATAGCTGAATCCCTGGATACGTCAGATTTATCCGCTGTAAAGCTTTTTTCTATGCCAATAACAGTGATTTTTGCCGAATCGGCAAGGTGGCGGTTATAATCATAAATTTCGACCCATTTTTGATATAGCTCTAAACTAGACTGTTGCGGGATACGTTTGCGAATGGAGCGAACCACATCTTTCAGTAGGGCGTTATCTTTTAGCGGCTTGGATAAAAAGCTGTTTAGTTTGTTGGCATTTGTACTATCCATCTCAGCAATGTAATATTTAACACCGAGCTTTTTGTTCAAATAAAATAACAGCTCTTTGTCCAACTTTTGATTGTCTGCGTAGCCATGAATTTCCCCGAGTAAAAAAATATCCGAATTATAGAAACTATTATCGAATAGAGAATCTACAATACGATCCTTAATCTCCGTTTTATGAAGCTTGAGGTACGCTATATTTTCCGCGTTGGTATTTCCTATAAATATCCGATTGGAAATGAAAAAATAGAGAAAAAATAGAGAAATAATAGCCCAATAATAGCCAGTATAGAAAAAAATGTAATCTTAATAAATTTAAAAAACTTTTTCATAAATGAGGTTTTGGCAAAGGTATTATTTTTCAAGGAATGAACCAATAAGTATCCATGCATATAATTAAAATATATGTATTGGTGTTTTTAAAAATTGGGTCATTCTTTAATAGAATCGGGTCATTTTTCAATGACTATTTCCATAGGACGATTGTTGGCGCATAGTGAACCGCTGCGGGCTTATTTTACAGTTTTTTGTACAATAACAGCGATTTTGTAGTTACCCCGTAGCGTTTGTGTCCCTTGTTCCTTGTTCGGGTAAGGGGCGATATCCTGTAATGAAATGGTATATCCGTTGGTGTTGGCAGTTCTTTGGTAACCTCTATCCTGTAGGTCTATTGTTGCGAGCTTTATTGTCGTGGGTTTAGTTGCTTTTTCTGCGATCTCAATTTCTGCTACTGCAACTCCAGACCAGATACAGTTGACGCCTTCAGGGCAACGGCTATCTTCTGAAATACCATTAAATTTGATCTTGATCGGATATTCTCGCAATGATTTTCTTTGCCCCTCAGCTAAGGATACACTTTCTCTCTCTGTTCTATTTCCAATATTTTCCTTTTGCGTTGCACAACCCGCTAGCGAACAGAATCCTAGCCCAATAATAAGCGTTTTATAATTCATCATCTTTACCGAAATAAAACTAGTATAAATGTTATCCAGTTATCTAATCATTACTACCAAAATTAAGCCATATTTAAGAAAACGTGCTAATCTTTCGACTCTTAATAGCGCTAAGCTCCCACTTGAATCATTGCTATGGCTTTTGCGATTATTGCTGTGATCCATTTTCATCATGATCTGGCTTTTCAGATTCTTCACAGCGCGGAAAAAATAGACTGGTAATTGACAGTTTTGATGGATCGAATTGTTCGTCTTTCAGAAGCAACAGATTCTGACGGATGTATTTATTTAAGTATCGATCGTCTTGCTCAGGATTGCCCGCAAAATAGGCCTCATTGTCTGATGCAAACTTACTTACATATCGATTGTTGACGGTATCCAAGACGTACTGTTCGAGGTCAGGATAAAATAGGGTATAATATGCGTTACTAAATATTGCTAGGGGGTCAATATAATTTGCCCGATCATAATCCTTCTTCATGGTCAATATTTCGTGCCAGTGTTCTTGATTTGAACCGTCTTGATTTTCTCTTAAAAAACCTCTTTCTCCACCGTAATTGGAGAGTCTGATGGCTAATTTATTCCCTTCAGCCAAATATAGGAAAGCGCTGAAATGTTGACGTGCACGTTGGGGTCTGTTATAAACAGCTATAAAATCATTGAATTTTTCTTCATTGCTATACTGAAAGACTTGATAAGTACTGTCATGTTCCATAAGCTGGTTTTGTACAATAAATTTAAGCGATTGAACCGGTTTGGATTCCTGATGAACAAAAGGGGGGCTGAAACAGTTTGCCTTGTCATTGAAAACCCGATGTGTACTGTCATTATCAAATTGTACATAGGTTTTACCTTCTTCAAAACCTGCCAAATTGATACAAGTGCTGTCTGTGAAATTAGGCTTGTGACGCCCATACAGTTGAAATAAAGGGGCTTCATCTGGATAGAATAGCAGGTAGTCTTTTTCAAAAACATAGGAGCCGAAAACAGATGTAGCATAACCATATAACAGAAATCTGCCATCTTCAAAAAGACAAATCCCGCTATTACCACCATACTGTCCACTGATGGTCTTTGCCTTATCTTTTCCGTTTGGAAAATAGTGCGTGACTTGCTGTGCTTTACTATTTGTTACCATAAGGATAAGACTAATTAAGCCTAGAATTTTTTTAATGAATGACGTGCTTTTACTTTCTTTCCGCATATCTTTTGTTATTTATCAAATTTAAACCATTGCAACACTGGTTCAATGGTGGTATTTACAATCCGTGCAGGCATTTTACGATTCGCCGAAACCTGTAATGGTGCAAACTAACACATATTCACGCGCTTGGTAAATTAGTGGTTTTATCCGTCGTATTTTCAATTTACATTAACATTTTTTTCCACCTATTAGAACAAAATATACCCCTACTTAGACCGCTGGTTCGAATATCTTTGATTCTCGTCTGATGAACACTTCGCCTGCTTTGGATGTTCATGGAAATTTATGATGATTTTATTATAGCCAATAAGATAAATAGATGTCAACACTAACCCGTATAAATGCATATATGCATCTCAAAAAACATATTCGAATGAATGTAATTGCAGATCTTGATATGAGTATTTTCTATTTTAAGAAAAGACCTTTCATCGTGATGGATTTGTCAAATGAAAAGATATATTTCAATGATAGTGGATTAGAATGGTTGCGTTCAGAAAAACAAATAGTGCAGCCTGTTCAATGGACTCGGAGTAAGTATCTTCCCTCCAAAAATTGGGTGGGACTAGCTGTTAATAACCAAAGAGATGATTTGATTATCCAGTTAATTGATGAATTTTATCTGGCGACATGTGATATGCTATCGATAAATCCAATTTCTAAGGGAATTCGCCCGACAAAATAAAGCTTTAGACAGATTTTAATAGATTTAAATGTGATTCGTCCGCCCAGCCGGAATCAAATCATGAAAAACTAGCATTGAAAATTAGAAATACAAAAAAGAGTAAATTAGTACGATATGGTGGAAGCAAATCATGCATTGCGTATTAAAATATAAATAATAATGAGGATTAACAGAAAATAGGCTAACTTATATTAGGTATTTTAACCTGTTTTATAGGTACTTTAACTTGTTTTGTCTTTGCTGCTTTTTTTTAAATTTTTAATTTTCATCTTTAGCGTATTATAAACGTAAAATTTGAGTCCATTACACAACCTTTCTGAAGAAACATTGATTCTTTTATTGAAAAAAAAGAATCAACAGGCTTTTAGTTATCTTTATGATCACTATGCCGATGCACTCTTTGGTGTGGTTTGTCGTATCGTGGTCTCAACGGAGCATGCGGAAGAAGTCATCCAAGATGTATTCGTCAAAATTTGGCGATATATCGATGTTTTCGATGCAGAAAAAGGCCGCCTTTATACCTGGATGATTAACATTGCCCGCAATACAGCCCTCGATCATCGAAAATCAAAAGCTATCGTAAACGAGCAGAAAAACCAACCGCTCTCAAATATCGTAAATAGGGAGGAAGAACAAGATCTAAGTCAGGGCGAACAACACACGAAAGCAGATTTTATTGGATTTAAAAATATTTTAGATAAATTGAAGCCGGAATGGCGAATCTTGATTGAGATGGCCTACTATGAAGGATATACACAACAAGAAATCGCTGAACAGCTTGATGTGCCGCTAGGAACAGTAAAAACACGTACCAGGGCAGCTTTTATACAATTACAACAATTACTAAAAGAGTACCGCTAGTTTTGGATATTAGAGCATACATATCGTCGGGGATTATTGAATCGTACGTTTTGGGACTTGCTTCTGAAGAGGAAGTGAGCATCTTGAATTGTATTCGAAAAAATAATAGCGAAGTGGAACAAGCCATCATCGAAGCAGAGATTGCACTCGAAGATTTGGCCGATAGCCAAGCGATAGAGATGCCTATGCAATTAAAACAGGATATATGGAATAAACTCATTGCAGAAAATCTAGTACCAAACGAAGATCATAAAATTGATGAAACATTAGTACCTTCTTCTACGGACCATAACGACGTAATTGTTATGGATACCGAAAAGAAAACGCTTGTTGCTCGATCATACAAGTGGACTATTGCTGCAAGCCTATTGTTAGCCGTTAGTATTGGTGCTAATATCTTCCTATATCAACGTAAACAAGATACAGCGAATAAGCTAAATCAGACGACGTCCTTACTTGATGCTGAGCAGGCAAAACTTGCTACCCTACAGGATAAATGGGCTCTCGTTCAAAATCCAGCAATAAAAACAATCCCTCTGAAGGGGGTAGAAACTAAACCCGATTACCTTGCTTTGGTATTCTGGGATCAAGTATCAAAGACGGTTTATCTGAGTATTGAGCACATGCCTGTTGCACCCAAAGGTAAGCAATATCAACTGTGGGCAATGGTCGATGGTAAACCTGTTAATGCCGGTGTTTTTCCACTTGACTTAAAAGGAGATACAGCAAGTAAGATGCTGGATATTCCAAAGGCCCAGGCTTTTGCTATTACCCTCGAAGATGAAGGCGGCAAAGATGTACCGACACTCACAGCATTATGTGTAATGGGGAGTATATAAAAAACAATGCCCTGATGGGATAAACCGATCAGGACATGCTAAAAACAGGTAAACTACGTCTTTTGTTAGGATTTTATAAAAAGACCTGCAATATTAAGTACAGCTTCTGCAGTTAGAGGTTCATCGAAAGACTGGGTTGCTGCATTGGTCGAAATTTTCCCCATGGCACCTGCCAATGTTGTAATATCCACTCCCGCTTGTGTTATATTATTTTCGCCTGCATATACCGGATCGACAACTGCGCCAATATCACTGTCGTTACTTCCTGTAATCCAAGGTTTTTGATTGGCAGCTCCACCTCCGCGAGCACGACGCATTTGGCGGATATGAGAGGCATGTCGTGCCTCAACAGAATGGATCTGAAGCGCCGCAGTCAGTACAACACGATTGCCGAGTAAAATTCCCGCTTGCCCTTTATAAGCTCTTACCCCGGTGTCTTCAAATGCTTGTGCGATAGCTAAAAATGTGTCGTAGTCACTGAAAACATTGCCGAAAGTCCCCCCAGCGGTGAAATCAAAGGTTGGCTTTGAAACAGCTTTATTGCCTAATACCTGTTTAAGAAAATTCACATGTGCAATTTCATGGTCACGAATGGTGGTTATCGCACCGAGTGGTTTACCTGTGGGGATAAGACCTGCTTTGGCAACAGCCATAGTGTAGTATTCTGCTTCGAGATATTCCAAAGTCAACGCATAGTTGAGTACTCCATTGACATCTGTGGGAGCCGTAGCACCATAAGCTTTTTTAAAGAGCTCACCTATCATAAAGGGCAGGGCAGCCAAAGTTATTTTTTTGCTCATTGAAGCCAAACTTTTAATTGCTTCGCGACGAGGGCTGATGCGATCGCTGAATTCAGGATCTACAGCATTTATTTGTTCAAAAACGTTTAAGAGATTCATGATAATCAGTTTTTAGGTGAATTAATAAGTTGGTAGATCGCTCACATCAATCTTGGATTTAATAAATGGCGCTGCGGCACTAAGGACAACGCTTGGACTCTTTGCGACATCAAGACCATTTGAATCCACTACTTCCTGATTGGCAAAGCTACCATTGTCGATCATATCCCTGACCCAGGCGGCATGTCTAGCTTCAACAGACACGATCTTGCCAGCCAACAGTAAATAATTGACATCTTTTATTAACCATCCAGCACCATTGTAGGCCGAAACGCCAAGATCTTCAAATGTTTTTGCTGTTGCCAGTACCGTTTCGCGACTGCTGAAATTGATACCGCCTAAATTAAATTCAAGACTTGAAATGGCTTTGGCCCCTAGGGCTACCTTGAAAAACTCACGATGAGCAATTTCATGATCACGGATATCCGTAAAAAAAGTTTTTTCCATGTCCGTCATGCCACTATAGGGGTTGTTGACTAGCTGGATATAAAATGCAGCTTCAAGTTGTTCAAGTGCATAGGCATAATTTAGGATGGCAATGTCGCCGCTACCAAAGTACATGCCCTTACCACCGTTATCCATGCCATCATCGTGGTCTTTTTTGCAACTCGACATACCCAGGATGGCTAATGTAGCAGCACTGGCTCCTGCATATTTTAAAAAATCTCTTCGTCTGAGATCTCTTTTGTCCATGTCACTATTGGAGTTCAATAGTGTTTCGTTGTGGGAGGTTATCTTTTCCATAACAAAAGTCTTTTAGTTTATAATTTTTTTCTGTACTTATACCCATTTACGACTTTTTGGAAAGCTTGGATTTCATAAATTCTTTTTTTTTTAAAATATATTTTTGGCATTGAAAAACCGATATAATCTTCTCCCTTTTGGGAACCGAAGGCAGCACGGCGCTTATTATCGGTGATCTTTTAATCTAATAGTTTGTTTTTTATTTAAAACTATTTTAACACAGCGGTGTTCATGATTATATTTTATCATGCTATTACCGCTGGTTTTCTACTTTTTACGATAGACTAAGAAAAGTTAAAACCAAATCGATATTAATTGGGCATTGGAATGATTCAAATCAATCGTTAAAGATTAGTGAAATATTATTTGTACGTTAGCGCATGCTATACATTTGGACCTATAAAGACTTCGAAGATAAAATTATTAACAATACAGGCTTTTGAATGAACGCTAAATTATCGCCAAAGAATGAATCAGATCGGATACGCGTGTTGCATGAATACGAAATTTTAAACACAGCAGCCGAGGAAGAGTTTGACCGCATTACGAAAATTGCATCACTAGTCTGCGGTACACCCATCTCATTGATTTCACTAGTGGATAAGGATATGCAGTGGTTTAAATCGCGGGTTGGCTTGGAGATAGACGAAACAACGCGCGATGTTTCTTTTTGCCAATATACGCTGGAAGAAGATCAGCTGATGGAAGTTGAGGACGCCAAAAAAGACGATCGCTTCAAATCGAATGAACTCGTTATCTTAGAACCAAACATTCGCTATTATGCTGGATTACCATTAATCGATCCCAACGGATATGCCTTAGGGGCCTTATGTGTTATTGATCGTGTTCCAAGGCAGCTCGATCAGCATCAAAAAGAGATCCTAACCCTTCTTCGGGATGAGGTTGTCGCGCTTATTGTCAACAGAAAAGAAAAAGAAAAGTATAAAGAAAGTGAACAAAAACTGAAAGCATTTTTCGATAACTCTCAGGGACTTATGTGTACGCATGATCTGAAGGGCAATTTTATAGCCGTCAATGAAGCTGGAGCCAAGACTTTGGGCTATACACGGGAGGAGATTCAGTTACGATCACTTTTTGATATTGTCCCATCGGAGGGGCACAAGAATTTACAGGACTATCTGGGCGCAATTGTTCAACGCGGAACAATCAAAGGAGAAATGCGAACCTTGACACGCTCGGGTGAGACGCGTATCTGGATGTTTAATAATATTTTGCAGACCAATGGGAACAAAATACCCTATGTGATTGGCAATGCCGTGGATATTACGGAACAGCATTTTCTAGAAAAGGAACTGAAGCATGCCCAAGCAACATTGATGCGGACTGGAAGGGTAGCTAGAATTGGAGGCTGGGAATATACGCCTGCTGATGGGAAGATTGTTTGGTCCGAAATTACGCGAGAAATTCATGAAGTACCCGAAGACTATGAACCAGAGCTAACAACTGCGTTACAGTTCTATAAAGCGGGATCAAGTAGGAATAAAATACGGACTGCCATTGAACATGCACTCGCTACGGGAGAAGCTTGGGATTTGGAGCTTGAGATTGTCACCTTCGCTGGTCATGAACTGTGGATACGTGCATTGGGAAATGCTGATTTTGAAAATGGCCATTGCGTTCGTTTATACGGTACCTTTCAGGATATTGATAAGCGTAAACGCATCGAAGCAGAGTCTTCGAATTCAAAAAAACTGCTTTCAGAAGTATTGGATGCAACCTCCGCTGTAGCTATTATCGCGACCGATACGACTGGTGTAGTCACATTGTTTAATACAGGAGCGGAAAACCTTTTGGGATACCGCAGTGAAGAGGTCATTGGGAAATTGGGGCTTGAACATTTTCATTTGAAAGAGGAGCTCGTGTTGAGAGCTAAGGAACTGGAAGTTGAATTAGGACGTTCGGTAGATAAACTTCGTTTCTTTGTAGATATGGCAGAGCTGCATGGTGCTGAACAGCGAGAGTGGACCTATTGTCGAAAAGATGGATCTAGATTGTATGTTTCCTTAGCCGTTACATTTATTCGGGATATTAACGAAAATGTTATCGGTTATCTTGCGATTGCAACTGATATTAGCCGGATTATTCATCAACGGGAAGAGCTGGAAAAGGCGAAATTAGTAGCTGAACAGGCAAGTGCAGCAAAATCACAATTTTTGGCAAATATGAGCCATGAGCTTCGTACACCTTTGAATGGGATTGTTGGCTTTACCGATTTGTTGCTTGGGACAGCACTTGAAGATACTCAACGGGAATATCTGAGTATCGTTGATCAATCAGCCAATTTATTGCTTGGAATTGTAAACGACATTCTAGATTTCTCTAAAATTGAGGCTGGCAAACTAGAACTGGACGTTGAACAGACGGATCTTCAGGAATTGGTTATTCAACTGACAAACTTTCTCAATATGCAGATCAAAGCCAAAAATTTAGAGTTTTATCTGAATATCGCGGCCGATGTGCCACATTATATTTGGGTTGATGCCCTCCGTATCAAGCAAGTATTGATGAATTTATTGAGCAACGCCACAAAATTTACCGAGAAGGGAACCGTTGAACTCAGCATTACAGTAGAATCACATGATGCCACCCAGGCTGTTCTGTGCTTTAGCGTCAAAGATACAGGCATAGGTATCAAAGAGGACAATGTGGAACGGATATTTGATGCATTCACACAGGAAGATAACTCGATGACTAAACGTTATGGGGGAACTGGCCTTGGACTAACAATATCGAATAAATTGCTTAAAATGATGGGCAGTGAATTGAAATTGGAGAGTACCTTTGGTGCCGGTAGTCGTTTCTTTTTCACTATTAATGTTCCCGCCGTTTGGGAAATTAATGCGTGGGATGAATTAAAAAAAATAAAGGATGTACTAATTGTTGCAGAGGAAGAGTCGGAGCGAAATGATTTGGATCGGATGTTATCGTTAAAGAAGATTAATACCGTGCATGCAAAAACTGGATTTGAGGTATTACAGATATTAAAAAAGGGACATCATTTTGATGCAATTTTGATCGATCATCAATTGCCTATCATCAGCGGTATTGAAACGATACAGAATATTCGTGAAAAAAATTTCGATAACAATACTGAGCCGACCATTATTCCTATTTTTAGTTCGAATCAGCAGGATATAGAACAGCTATGTCATTCCGTGGCCATAAGTAGATGGTTAGTCAAACCCTTTACGCCGGAGGAGCTGTATACAGCTTTAGTAAAGGTGAACGTTTCTTAGTTTGAAGTAAGCTCTCAAAGTTGCATGAGCCGTATTTACGACCTAAGTTATCCATTTATGCACAGTTAATAGGTTCTCTTGATAGGGAGATGATGAAGTGTCTGATTTCCTTTGAATATGATTTTTGATTTCTAGCGTATCAAGAGCATGTTTATTATCGCAAGTTTCGGATTTTACAGCATTATCTTTCTGGATAGCTTTGTGTTGGATAATAAATAAAACACCATGCAAATTTTTAAAGATAAAGTCATCCTGATTACAGGGGCTAATAGGGGGATAGGAAAGTCACTGGTAAGTGCATTGCTCAATAACGGTGCAGGGAAGATATATGCAACCTGCCGGGATTTAAAAAATATGCCAGCATTCAACGATCATCGAATCGTACCGCTGCAACTAGACATTACCGATGTTAAACAAGTAGAAATGAGTGCGCTAGCAGCCCCAGATACTGAGATTCTGATTAACAATGCAGGAACCTTAAATCCAGGGAATATGCTACAAGGAGAAGTATTGGCTATGGAAAATGATCTGAAGGTAAATTATTTTGGAACAATAAACATGATGCGTGCATTTGCTCCAATTCTGATAAAGAATAGGCCATCTATCATGATCAACATTGTTTCGATTGCCGCCTATTCGCCTTTACCTTCTATTGCTGGGTACGCTGCTTCCAAAGCAGCACTTTATTCTGCTACACAATCTGTTCGAATTGAACTGGCTAAAAGGGATGTGACAGTATATGCTGTTAATCCGGGAGCAATTGATACCGATATGAACAAGGGAAGTGATTGGGATATGCCAGACCCAGATCGTATCGCAATAAAGATAGTAGAAAGTGTCGCAGCCGGAAACCTCGATATAGTCCCGGATGAAATGGGACAAGGTATGTATGCCGCATGGCGAGAAGAGCCTGCGAAATTATCAAAAATATTTTCTGATCTCTATCATCAAGAAAATTAGATGTTCACTATTGTTCGGCGCTATCGATGTTTATGAGTAGCGCCGAACAGTATGCTGACGATAAAAGAAGACGCTGTCTCCAAAGTCGATTTTACAATTCGGATTCAAATAAAATTTGAAACTTTATTACATTAAATGGAAAAGGACCAAGATCGCTTCGAAATGCAACGATTGATTATTCCTTAGATTTTAGGTATGGGATACGATATTGTTCATCAAATCTTTTCTTGTCATCCCGATAGCTGCTGACGGCTCCAAATTTATGCATCATTTTAATATAGCACCATGCGAGATCTATCTGATAAGGCTTAAAGCCACTCCGCGCACTCTTTGGATATAAATGGTGGTTGTTGTGCCATTCGCCTGCTACAATGCCAGGCCATAACTGGTTTATGGATTTGTCTCTCTCATTGAAATCGATACCTTCACGTTGTTTGTCTTCACCTTTTGCATGCCCTTCATAGTTGAATGTGCGCACACCGACTGCCCAAAAGCCGGCGGCTCCAAAGAGTGTACAGGCAAGTGCGTGACCGCCGATTAAATAAAAAGCGGCATACCAAAAAGCCCAGTTTAATATCCAGGATCCTATTGCATGTGAAGGATTGACGTACGACCCCCACTTTTGATATTGCGCATAACTATTAGCTGTTACACCCGTGTGTCGCATAAGCAATTTGACGCGGTTATAGGAATTTTCCGTAAGGTTCTTAGCAATAGGCTGGTGATTTACATCGGCTAAAAAACAGTATAGAAAGCCAGCTTGGGCATTATAGGGATCACCCGGTTTATCGGATTTTGCGTGGTGAACATGATGTGAAATAACATATATTTCTTCGGGAATTACATTGATGGTCAAATTCTGCGTGAAAAAACGCCAGAAACCGTTGCGGAATTTAAATGCGCCGTGTGTCGCAAATCGATGATGCCATATCGTTCCATGGGTCCCCATAACGATCATACTGTACAGGAACGCGGCTAACACAGTCCACCAACTGAAATGGTAAACCAAAAAGATGATAAAAAAGGGGATGAGGCAAGCTACTTTTAACCAGCTAAAAAAGGGTAACCAATTTCGTTTATCCTTAAAAATATTAAGGCGTTTGAAGAATTCAGTGAAAATTTCTTTTTTGCTTGGCTTTACGAGATTTCCATCGGCGTCTTTCCATCCGTAGGTTGGAACTTGCAGAACATGGTCTAAAAAGGGCATTTGTGGTTGATGTAAATTATAATTTTTGCTAAAGGTATCATATTCCATGGTTAAAAAGTGTTAATGTTAAAAGTTTAACATATCCTTAAGATGAATCAAGCAATTCGAGAAGGATGAAATAGCTTGCTGGAAGCTATAATATAAATAAGCAAAGGCATCACGATTAATGCTTATTTTATCATAAAGTGATACGGAAATTAAAGGGAGTTTATAGCTATTCATCCGAATGAGGTCCCTATAAGGTCCGTATGAAGTGCCTATAAGGTCCCTGTTATTTTTAAGGTTTTAAGGGCCATATCCTAACACTTTTTATACTATTGTTCTTTAATGAATTTCATCTCAAACCCATTCTCTTTTCTTACGACTTGTTTCAGGTCAGGCGTAAATTGAAGTTCTATTCCAAGCCCCATTTTGAAGAGATCATTTCCAAGATAATCGAGCGCTACATTTTCTTGACTGGGGGCCTCTAAAATAAGCATACTGTCTTTCTGTACAAAGGTGAGCTTAAATGCGGGCGATATCTCGGCAGCATAGGTGCCCAAATAGCGCTCGATGTGTTCGATAGCCCGTTTTTTTACCTCATAAGGTTCTATGGCGGTAATATTTTCCATATTTTCTAAACGTGCCATCAATCCCCAGCCATAAAAATCATTGGATATTCGAATGAGCAATTGGTTTTCACCTTTTTTAAGTTTTAAGCGGCTATTCCCGTTCTGTACAGATATCCTTCCGTCGGGATACCTTTTCATATTCTGCCTAAAGATATTTTTGTCTGTGTAGGTAATCTGATCATTTAGGTAAAGCCATATTTCATCTGAGAATCCAAGCTGGAGATTAGCTAATGTAGGTTCTTGTGCTGTAATAATAGTTTTTAGCCATATTATCCGACGCTTTTCGGCACTACCGAAGCGTCTTGTAAGGTTTACCAATCCATACCGCTCGGTTGCTATTTTTTCCGTGAAGGCTTCGTCTTTCGGCAGGTCACGAAAAGTAGTTGGTTCTCGCCCTTCTTCCAAAGTCGTGGGTTGGGTTATCGACCAACTTCGGATATAATTGGCCTCATGTCGGGTCAGGTCCACACCTTCGGCTTGCGGTAGGTTCTCAATTTCATTAGGTTTAATCTCGATATTACTGATGTATGCATCGCCGTCGAAGGCAATGCTTCCAGTATTTTCTCGTCCCTCGAGTTTTGGTACGGTCAATCTCAAGCTGTTATTGACAAAAACCTGCATTTGCACACCTGATATGACGAGTTTAATATGATTCCATTCTTCTGTTTTAGCAGCCGCAGGTGCCTGATATTGGGGATAGATGTCCCACATGTTGACACCGTCTAAGATGGGACAGTACTGAATGCCTTCATTAGCGAATGGGTTGGCCATTTTAGGAACTCGGAGATAGACAATCTCCTGTTCTTTTTCATTTTTTCGATGAAAATAAATGGCGCTGGCGAACTCTGTTTTTGAAGGTATCACATCATACTCGATGGTTCCGTCTTTAAAAATTAAGTCTTTAATCACGACCGGACCAGATGCTGGAGCGATTTTCATTGCTTTACGACCTTTAAAGTTTAGAAAATCAACTTTTCCGTGCTGGAAGGACCATTGTTCTGCGTTTAATGGAATGCTCTTGCTTATTGATGCTTTGCTATTTTTTTCTTGAGTATAACTTTGTAATAGAATGACCCATATGAAGGCTAGTGTCAAAAATATCTTTTTCATGTTAATTAAATTTTTGATAAATTTAACGGATAGACCTTATTTCAACTCGCTCAACCTTGCGGCAAGTTTATTCAAGTTTGTTCAAGCAGATTGTTTGTTTTTTAAAATGTTGATATATAATAAATTATGGTTAAGTTGAGTGATCCCGAATTGTTTCTGCATCTTAAGAATTCCATTGAAAATCAACTTGAATGGGGGGAAACAGCTCATTGGAGTACAGCTGATTTTGAAAAACTTTCGGACAAGATACAGGAGAAAACGGGAGTAATACTTAGTGTTTCTACGTTGAAGCGGATTTTTGGTAGGATTGATTACCAGAGCAAACCAGCCCTCACGACATTAAATACATTGGCGCGCTACGTTGATCATGAGGACTGGCGGGCTTTTCGGAATGCTTATGCACAGAAATATATACCGCAGGAGCAGGCATTGCATAAATCCGCTTTTGAACCAAAGGTGAAGAAAAGAAAACAGCACGGTCCTATATTTATTATCGCTATTTCATCTGTTTTCGTCCTTGTCTTGGTCGGACTTTTCGGTAATAGGTTTATTCCAAATAAGAAGCCTATTAATAATAGTGCCTTCCACTTCTCGTCCAAGACAATGCTGACAGAAGGCTTGCCAAATTCGGTCGTTTTTAATTACGATGCTTCTGCTGCAAATGAAAACGATTCGGTATTTATTGCACAAAGTTGGGACACCAGCCGTAAGATACAGGTGGATAGAAAGGGCAAACACCATTCTGCGATTTATTATTATCCAGGTTACTTTAGAGCTAAACTGATTATTGGGAATAAAATTGTTCGAGAACATGATATACAGATTAAAACCAATGGCTGGCTAGGATTAGTAGAAGCAGCCTCGGGAAAGGAGCCTTTGTATTTCAAAAAAACTGAAATCGTGTTACCCCATGAAACTGCCATTACTCAGGAATTGTTGAATAGCTATAACGTCGACCTCCTCCCTGATGCTCCACTGGTAAGACTTTACAATCAAAAGGATACGACAGGAGTTATGACCGACAACTTTAGTTTTGAAACAGACATCAAAACAGGAGCGAGCAATAATGGTAATAATTGCCAGCGTGTGGAAGTACTCTTACAGGCTAAAAACGATATCATCATTGTACCTTTAGTAAATACAGCCTGTATCGGTGACATAGCTCTTACAGCTGGTGGCTTTTATACGGATAGCAAACAAGATGACCTCAGTGGATTTGGCTGCGATCTTTCCAAGTGGACCAAGCTTAAAATAGTTTGTAAAAATCAGCAGGTTAAATTTTGGATCAATGATAAACCTACATACACTACGATGATTAAAAATGCACCAACTGAAATAGTTGGTCTGCAATATCGTTTTAAAGGGGCAGGTTTTGTTAGAAATACCCGTTTAAGTGGGTCGGAGAGGAAGGATATTAGTTTTTGATAGGTAAACCAATTATGCATATGATGATACTAAAAAAGATATTTCCTTTTTTATTTTTCTTACCGATAGCTTGCTTGGCTCAGCAAGAAAAAGGAAAGCCTTTCGAAATACAATTTGATATCTCGGGACTTTCCAATGGCGCAAAGCTTCAATTGAATAGCTTCCAGGAAGGTGGTCGGTCCTATGACGTCATACTTAAGGATGGAAAATGTGCCATAAAAGGAACTCTAGAGGAGCCTTCTTTATATGTACTAACGGCAAAGCCCAATTTGAGGGCAGTCATCTGGATTGAACCGGCTCGCATGAAGATATTAGGCGATAGTTTACATTTTTCGGATATAGCGGTGCTGAATTCCAGATCACAGGCTGATGCCATCCCAATCAATAGGCAACTGGATCCCATGTGGAAAGGAGCAGCTGAGCTTGACCGAAAAATTGAAATTGAAACCGATTCGGTCCAACTGGTGGAGTTGAAAATAGCATCGGACCATTATTATCGGTCCATCAGACAGTTGAGAGTCCACAATATTTTTGATAAAACACCGTCTTATCCACTTATGCAGGAACTCTATTTCTTAAGGACATCATTAACAAGAGATTCCTTGCAGTTGGCTTTTGATAGGTTCCCTCAGAATATGAAAAAAAGTAGAACAGGACGGTTCTTAAAGGAATTTCTCCAAGCAAAGGAACTTAGAAGAGGGGATCTGGCTCCAGCTTTTATTGTCAAAGACCTTAATAATAATGATGTGAATTTGACTGATTTTCGGGGAAAGATTGTTGTTCTCGATTTTTGGGCTGCTTGGTGTGTGCCTTGTAGAAAAAGTAATAAGAAGCTACCGATGTTGTATGCTAAATATAAAAAACGAGGTCTAGAGATCCTATCTTTTAACTTAGACACAAATAGGGAGATTTGGAAGAAAGCAGCGGTCGAAGACGGCATATCCTGGACCAATGTGGGCGATCAGCAAGCGCTGAATAGCAAAACAGCAATTAACTATCGGGTGCAGGGATTACCAAAGGTTTATATCATTGATCGAAATGGTTTTATCATAGATACCGGAGGATCTGGGGTGGACCTAGAACGTACTATAGAAGAATCTCTCGATCCTTTGCTTTAAGTTCCAGTATAAAAACTAGAGTAGGAGCAGAGGGGGAGGTTATGACCTTTCCTAAATGCAGGAAAGGTCTTTCTCCAATGACGTATGTTTTATTCTTCTGATGTGTTCTTTAGTTGCATTAAGAGCGTGTAGGCATTTTTGCTAACGATTTTCTTCCCTTCAAAATCGCGGTAATTCAATACCTTCACTAGTCCTTTTTGAGGCTCCTCAACTGCTATTTCCGCCAGGCGATAACTGCTGTTTCCTTCCGATATGAATACATAATTTTTTCCTTCAAAGTCTACGATACTTTCTTCAGGCAGAGCGTGCCCCAACGTAGCCGTTGTTTGTATTTCAGCATTCATGTATACACCAGGTATCATATTCTGATCATATTTGTCCAAATGACAATGCACATCTGTCATGCCGGAGGGATCGACATCTTTGCCGATCAAATGGATTTTTCCATTGTACTTTTTACTTGGGTTAGCATTGGAGTACGCCAATAGAAGCTGTCCAGGGCGAAGCTGTTCAAGATCCTTTTCATAGACTTTGAGGTTCAGATGGATATCCGTTGGATTGATCAATTCGAAGAGGATATCTGAAGGATTCACATATTTCCCGATGTTGACATTAACCTTGCTCACATACCCATCTATAGTGCTGTATACGGGAGCACTTTTTCGAATATTTTCAGCAGAAACTGTACTGGGCTGAATATGTATGAGCTCTAGCTGTTTTGCAATGGCATTCATTATAATCTGTTGACTGTTCATTTCGGCCTGAGCTTGCTGCATTACTTTATCGCTACTCGCCTGATTCTGGTTGAGTTCCTTTTGACGTCTGAAGTCAAGCTGGGCAAAATGTAACTTTGATTGGGCCGAGAGATAATCTTGCTGAAGCTGCACAAACTGTGGATTTTCCACAACTGCTATAACATCTCCTTTTGAAACCTTCATACCAGGAAGCAGCTTGGTACTTTTTAAGTATCCTCCTAAAGGAATGCTTACCGACACGAAGTTTTGAGGCGGAACATCTATTTTTCCATTGACTTTTAAGATGTTGGTTATCGGTTCATCCGCAAGCGTTACTATTTCTAAATGCGCATTTCGCAACTGGGCATCTGTTAGCGAAACCAGGTTTTCGTCTTTGGGTCCCGGTGGCTTGGAGGCTGCATTTTCCGTATTTCGATGGCAGGAAATACAGACGATAGCCAACACATAAACCATATAGTGGGATAAAAGATTTTTCGTTTTCATTTTTATCGATTTATCATAATGTAATGAAGCAGAATGGCATTTTCATTGAGCTGCCACAACGCATCCGTATAATTACTTTTCAGTGAGATTGCTTGGTTGACCAAAGTGACAAATTCGAGATAATCTATGGCGCCGTTTGAGAATTTTTTCTGTACGGTTTCAAAGACGATTTCAGCATTCTTGAGTCCTTCGGTTTCATATTGATCGACAATATCGAGACTGGTCTGATAGCGTTGAGAAAGCTCTTGTACTCTTTTTTTAAGCTCAAATTGTGCATTTTGCAATTCGTCGCTCGCGATGGTTTCCGCTAGACGTGCAGTCTCGATCCGAGCTCTCTGTCCTTTGGAAAATACCGGTACGGCAACACCTAACTGTACAGAATGGAATCGCGGACTTGCGTCGTAGGTCCTGTTATCTGGACCGGTACCTTTAAAACTATTTAGATTATAGCCTAATAGCAACTCGGGGAGCAATTTAGATTTTTCAACCCTTGTTGCTTGTTCCGAGACTATTTTTTCTTGTTCCAATACCTTGAGCAAAGGATGATCGGCTATTGATAACTGACGAAATTCGATCTTTTCCATAGAACTTAGGGTGTAGGTCTCTTCCGTATTTAGCAGCCACTGGAATTGCAATTGAAGTCCCTTTATCTCATCACGTACCTGTCTCAATTGGATCGTGATAGCTGCTTTTTGATTCTTCGCGGTTACACTTTCAAGGGCATCACTTTCACCTGCTTTTTGACGTAGAATGGTTTTGTCGAGAAAGCTGCTATACAATGACAGTGCTTTAGTCAAAAGCTGTTCCTTTTGTTGCCAATACAGTATGTTGTAATAGGTAAGACTGACAGCCTTTTTAAGCTCAAACTCTTTGAGAGAGACTTGTAGTTGACTTCTTTTCCATTCTTCGGTATAGCGGGCCCGTTGCCTTTTGTAGACCGCAGGAAAACCAAAACGTTGACTGATACTGACCTTTGTATCCTGATAGGCGCTATTGATCTGGCCATAATCCAAACTGATATCCATCTGCGGAATATCGGCAGTGGATGACCCTATTAGCGCTTTGGCATAGGCAGCTCTTAGTTTTTCAATTTTTATGTTACGGTTGTTTTGGAGAGCGAGTTCAATAGATTGATCCAAAGTAACCACAGTCTGTGCTGTTGAATTGTTTGTTGTTAAAAAAATAAATGCAATCAAAAGAGGTGCAACATGTCGTCCTTTTAATTTATTGAGTTTAAATCCCCGTTCTATAGTTACATAAAGCAAAGGGAGAACGAATAATGTTAATAACGTTGCTATAAGCAGGCCACCAATGACAACAGTTGCCAATGGGCGTTGTACCTCAGCTCCAGCGCCATTGCTCAGTGCCATGGGGATAAACCCCAGTGAGGCAACCGATGCGGTCATCAAAACGGGGCGCAAACGATTTTCTCCGCCATCGACAACAATGCGTACAATATTGCGAATGCCACTTTTTTGAAGCCTGTTAAATTCGGAGATCAATACGATACCATTGAGGACAGCCACGCCAAATAAGGCTATAAATCCAACCCCGGCACTGATACTAAAAGGCATTCCCCTTAGTGCCAACAGGAAAACCCCACCTATAATCGATAATGGGATAGCACTATAGATCAATAAACTTTCTTTAACAGATTTAAACGCAAGGAATAGAAGTATAAAGATTAAGGCTAAAGCAATAGGGACAGCAATCAGGAGGCGTTGTTTGGCATTATTGAGATTTTCAAAAGAACCGCCATATTTGATGGAGTATCCTGTTGGAAGTTTGATTTCCTTATCAATTTTAGCTTGTAGTTCATGGACGATACTTTGTACGTCACGGTCTTTGATATTAAATCCGACGACAATCCGGCGTTGTGCGTTTTCACGTTGGATCTGATTTGGCCCTTGCTCAATGGCCACACGTGCCAATTGGGAAAGTGGAATTTGGTTGCCCGTAGGCGTGGGGATTAAGAGGTTACGGATATCGGTAATATTCTTTCGGTCCTTGGCGGCTAGGCGGACGACCATGTCAAAGCGTTTCTCTCCTTCGAATACCAGACCTGTACTCTGTCCAGCAAAAGCAGCATTTATGGTTCTATTTACGTCAGTAATGGAGAGTCGATGCTGGGCGATCATTGGACGGTTATAGGTTATGACGACTTGTGGAAGTCCGCCAATAGGTTCGACGTAAAGATTTTGGGCTCCTTGGACCGTTTCAATGATTTTACCTATTTGCTGTGCATGTAAGGCCAGAGAATCGAGGTTGTCTCCAAATATTTTGAGGACAACATCCTGCCGCGCCCCCGTCATCAGTTCGTTGAACCGCATTTGGACGGGGTACTGAAAGCCGGCCGTAATACCGGGTACATCCGTCAAGGCCATACTCATTTTTGAAGCAAGTTCTGGAAATGTATGGGCCGAAGTCCATTCTTTTTTGTCTTTTAGGATAACCATCATGTCTGATGCTTCCATTGGCATAGGATCGGTTGGCACCTCGCCGCTGCCAATTTTGGTGACTACTTTTTCGACCTCAGGAAATCTGCTTTTCAGAATATGGGCAGCCTTTTGAGTGCTTTCAATTGTCGTAGTCAGGTTACTGCCCGGAAGAACCCGCGTGTCGACTGCAAAATCTCCTTCTTCAAGTGAAGGAATAAATTCCCCGCCGAGGTGACTTAGTGTAACTACGGCAAGTATAAAAAGCGAGATAACCAATGCAAGAATAGTCTTTGGAAGTCGGAGTACTTTGAGTAATACATGGACATAAAATTTTTCAAGTCTTTTCATCAGCCGATCCGAAAGCGAAGGTTTGCTATTTCTCGCACGAAGTAATATTGAACTCATCATCGGTATATAGGTGAGCGATAAAAGGAACGCGCCTAATAAAGCAAATGCAACTGTTTCGGCCATGGGTTTGAACATTTTACCTTCGATTCCTTCCAATGTTAAGATGGGGAGGTAAACGATCAGGATAATGATCTGTCCAAAAACAGCACTGTTCATCATACGACCGGCTGATGCTGTCACCATATCATCCATTTCAGAAGCGGGCACCTTGAGCAATTCTTTGAATCGTTGCTGCTGCATAAGCTGATGCAGCACAGACTCGACAATAATGACAGCCCCATCAATGATTAATCCGAAATCGAGTGCACCGAGACTCATCAGGTTACCACTCACTCCAAAGAGGTTCATCATGCAGATTGCAAATAGCATGGCTAAGGGAATGACGGAGGCCACGAGCAATCCAGCCCGTATATTGCCTAGGAAGAGTACTAGTACAAAGACGACAATTAATGCTCCTTCCAAGAGATTTGTCTGCACCGTACTGATGGCATTATTGACCATTTTGGTACGATCAAGAAAAGGTTCAATAAGGACACCTTTAGGCAATGTTTTTCGGATTTCCTCTACTTTGGCCTTTACATCTGCAATGACTTGGCTGCTATTGGCGCCTTTTAGCATCATCACGACGGCTCCAGCAACTTCACCATTGTCGTTGTAGGTCATCGCGCCATAGCGGGTTGCATAGCCAGGTTGTACTTGAGCAATGTCCCGAATGAAAATCGGTAGGTCGTTTTGCTTACCCCCAATCGCAATATTTTGGATGTCGTCAATGTTGCCGACCAGTCCTTCGCTTCGGATATAAAGGACTGTTGGTCCTTTCTCAATGTATGCGCCGCCGGTGTTTTGGTTATTGGCATTTAGTGCGTCAAAGACATCGTTGATTGTAATCCCATAGGCATTGAGTCTGTCAGGGCTGACAGCGATCTCATATTGTTTCAGCTTTCCTCCGAAACTACTGACTTCAGCTACGCCTTTGACGCCTAGCAGCTGCCTTCTGACAATCCAATCTTGGATAGTACGCAGTTCGGTTACATTATACTTGTGCTCGTATCCCGGCTGGGGTCGAACGACATATTGATAAATTTCTCCAAGACCTGTAGAAATCGGGCCCAGCTGGGGAGAACCTATGCCTGGAGGAATTTCTTGCTGTACCTGTTGCAGACGTTCAGCGACTTGTTGCCGGGCCCAATAGACATCAATGTTGTCATCGAAGACAATGGTTACAAGGGATAGCCCAAATCGCGAAAAACTCCGGATTTCCTGTAATCCAGAAATATTACTGTTGGCCTGTTCGATTGGAAAGGTGATTAATCGTTCAATATCCGTTGCACCAAAAGAAGGGGCAATAGTGATGACCTGCACCTGATTGTTGGTAATATCAGGTACAGCATCAATAGGAAGTTTGGTCACCTGATATGTGCCTATCCCGATTAATGCCAACATCAGTAGTGCTACAATGAGTTTGTTCTTTACAGAGAACTCAATGATTTTCGTAAGCATAATAAATAGATTCTGTTAAATCGTAAAATAATAGCGGAAGACTTCAGCCAAGCGTAGAATCGCAGCGATAAAAAAGGATGCAATTGTGACATGACAAAACTTAAACTTTTACTGACGTGAAAGTTATGGTCGGGTGGAAGTCTTCAACCGAAATAATAAGAAGTATGATGTATTAACAGAATTTGGGCGGCTGCCAAATGGAAGTTATGAATGTATCCTCTATAAACTGATCATTCCAAACAGCGGTATTGTTATTTTTTTCGGGTAAGGATCTATTTTTAATTTTGATAGCAGCAATTTGAGGGCACACAAAAACAGCGTTGTATGAGGTTGTATGCATCATAAAAGGAAGTTTTTGATCTTTCTCATAGTCATCGTCATGTGGGTGATTCTCTAGGTGGTACCCACTGTAGTGTACGTTCAGAAAATCGACGACAGAGAGGCTTGGATTTTTTACTTTGTGCTCAAAATAATGCTCAATCAACAACGGAAATCTCAATAATTGTGAAATTTCGGTTGCCGACGCGATGTAAATCGTCAAGAAGCATATAGCCAGCAGCTTTTTCATCCTAAACAAAGCTATAAAAAATATCATTAAAATATTAATCAAACTTTTCAACGTTCTGCAGCGTTTTATTGAAAAACAAACAAAATGATTGCTGAACCTTAAAAAATTGACTAACCTGTGAACGATATGTGCTAAAGCATAGTCACAGCCATAACAGGTTGCTTAAGGCTAGGTATAAATTTTACAATTCTTTTAACGTATTTGTTGATCAAAATTTATTTCGAATGACTAAAAATACCCCCCAAAAGGTAAATGACCATCTTGCTAATGAACGAACTTTCCTTGCTTGGATCCGGACGAGCCTAGGGATTATGGGATTCGGTTTTGTAGTTGTTAAATTTTCATTATTTATTCGTCAGATTGAGCTCATTTTAAAAAAAGATGTAGTTGCAGGCTCACAGCATGAACATTCTGGCGCTGTTGGCGTTTCCATTGTAGTCATAGGTGCATTGACAGTTATTGTCGCTTTCTTTAAATATCGTAAAACGAACAAACAAATTGAAGCGGAAAACTTTACTCAAACTTCAAATAGCATCACGATTGTGGCTGTATTAATTTTTGTCATAGGTATTATTCTGAGCTGGTATCTTATCGATGGTCTTTAAGGAGAAAGCGTTAGATCTAGTTCGCGCTGGAATGATTATGCACGCTAACTAGATCTAAATTGACCGTGCATTCGCTATTTACGATACGGGCAAAATATATTATTGCGATGTACACTGCGCGACCGTTATTTGCTTTATTGCGCTACGTTTTTCTAGAAACTGTCGTAGGGCGATCATCAAAAAAGCAAGAAAACCAAAGCTCATCGTAAGCCATGGCGAAAATTCTACACCTTTCGAAACGATAATCCAGCCACCTACGGTAGTTCCCAAGGTTACCCCAAGATTGCCAAATGAAGTCGCTAGACTATTGGCAAATTCTAGCGCCTCGGGTGCAGAGGAAATCATATAGGTAGATGCGTTTAAGAAGCTAGGAGAATAAAGAAATCCCCACAAGGCAATCGTACAGACCGTGGCGAATAGATTGCCATCGGAAAAATACAGTAGTAAGGGGATAATAAGTGTACCCGATAAGAAAAAGGCCGTGGTAAACGTAATGTTTCGGTTGAGCATTTTCCCTGCAACCCAGTTAGCAATGACTCCGATAATACCAAATACAAATAACATATAACTAACCATGGTACTGTCCATATTCTTTGCTTTGTTTAAATACTCGGCGAAGTAACTATAGGTAGAAAACCAAGCTGATACCATAAAGAAATTCATGGCGGTGCTGACCAAAAAGATGGGCTTGGTTAATATTTTCATTTGACTTCCATAGGTTTTTTTTTCTTTCACGGGCAACGGAGGAATGGCAAGATAGATCGCCAATAGCGCGATTATACTGACAACTGCCTGTATTGTGAAAGAATATGTCCAAGAAGAGAGACTGGCAATGTAGGTGGCGAAGGGGACGGTTGTTACCATGGCTATCGCAACACCACTGAAAACAATACTCATAAGCTCATTTTCATTTTGTTTCCCCCCTTTTAAAATGGCGACAGACAATGCTGTTGCAATATAGACAGGTTGGAGAAAGGCCGGAAGAATTCTTACAATAAGCAGGAACCAAAAAGGAGGGGATAATGAAGAGACAATCGCTGTGACTAAGAAAATAGCGATGGCAGTTAACATGACTTTCTTGCGGTCGAATCCCGAAGCGAGTAATGTCATAAATGGCCCAGTTATCGCAATGATCAAAGCAAAAGCACTCAATAAATAACCTGCTTTATCGATACTGATATGATAATGATCGGCTAGTTGCGGTAAGATGCCAATAATGCCAAACTCTGTTGTGATTACTGCGAGAAAACCCAAAGCGCCTATATATGCGTATTTTTTCATAAATAAAAACTGTTGTGTATGACTAATTATACGAGCAAATGTAAAGGCAAATACTTGCTTCTGGGTGTCAAGCAGCTATTTGTGTGTTACTAACAAATTTGTAAGTAATGGAAAAAGAAATTGTTCTATTGGTCGGCTTGTGGCGAACCCAAGGAAGGAAGAGAATGTTGTTTGATGTATAGCGCTTAAAGTCTGACTAATTGCTTCCATGACGGATTTTATACCTTATTTCCTGTAAGGCTACTAAACTTATTGCCAAGTTTGTCCTTATAAAAATCGCCTTCCTTCTTAAAGCTTCTTGCATCTACTTCTTCAAGCAACTGGTTTTTATAAAACACATTTTTTGTGTCTTTTCCAAAATCATTGCCCAAGGGTATAAATGTTTTTACATCGGCACCTGGGATTATTTCCTGATTATAGAACACGTGACTTTTGTCTTTTGAATAGGAGTTGCTTCCGTAAGAGTCAATTTCTTCATCAATAGGATATAATTTAAAAGAGGGGGCATCAACATGCACATATTTAAAATCTTTTCCTCTGAATAGGATAGTTTTATTGTCGATATTGATATGGTCCTGATCAAGCACACGAATTTTGTGAATGGTGTTAAATGGCCTCTTTACAACAGCTAACCCCTGTTGAAATGGCGGATAATAAATCGTGTCATAAATTTTTATGTAATATTTGTTAATCGCTTCAACGTTTCCAGTATTGGCTAAAATTGCCTTAAAAGTACCGATATTAGGTGAAATATATACGGAGTCTTTATCCTTTAGAAAGTAATCGTTGATGAACGAAAAGGTGTTCCTGTCGACTTTTATGGGATCATTCGAATAGAAGTAATGATCCTTGTCGCGTGCCCAGTTTATATGACCCGCAACCGCTTCATATGTCTTCGGATCTGCGCCTTCGATAATATGGAAGCCCAGGACCTGATCGATATAATAAACGTGAAAACGATCTTTTGGAATCTGCTGGTCAACATAAAAGGAACTTTTGTCCACAAGTTTTTGGGGCATCCCACGAAAATAGACCGCATTTTTGTCTTTGGCGATATCTTCTGACAGGACTTCAAACGATTTGGCGTCAGCCTGCATTTGTGAAATACCCAAGCTAAACCAATTTCCATTCTGACAATAAGCGATCTGCCCTTTCGAATCAATAAAATAGGAACCCGATTTTTGTTTATTGACGGGTTGGCCAATATTTCGACAAGAGATAAGAAAACAAGAAAAAATACAAGCTACAAAAAAAGCACGTTTTTTAATTTTTGTAATGCAGACAAGTGCTAACATATTCTTTTTTTAATTAGTTATTACCAATTATTTATGAGGGTAATTGCATAAAACTTGCCCCAATAACCTTTAATGAGTTGTCAATGCGTTTCCAGGTTCTAAAATACCGGAATTTTCCTTCGAGTGGTGCCCCCATAACCTGACCTTTGGCTGTCATTGTAACGACTGAAAGTGCGGTATCTCCCACGAGCTTGATCGCATCGATTTCTGTTGTGGCTTGTTCAATAATCATTGCTTTTGACCTATGCGCATTTAGATCCATTTCTTTTGTTAGCATTTGGCCATCTGGCGCAATTGCTACCAGGCTATCGTACAGAAGGAGGTCAAGAGCATCTACATCACTTGCTAGCTGAGCCGCAAAAAGCTGATTATCAGCTTCGACAATATCTTCTTTTGTTATTTTGCCCATAGTTAAATCTGATGATTACCATCTTTGTTTTAAGTGTTTATTATTTTAAAAATACTAAATCATTGTTGAGCTTTCGCCATTAGACAATTTCTTTTTTGCGCGCTATGTTCCACGAGAACAGTAACTGTTTAAGTTCCTTATGACAATTTGAGATAATTAATTACACCTTCTTTTAGCTCCTTATTTATTTGGTGTAGGTAGCTCCTTAATCCATATATTCTTAAAATCTACGGGTTGACCTTCACTCTGTAAAGCGATAAATCCACTGCTGAGCAGCTTACCGTCGATCTTCATTTTGGGGTCATACCCATTGGCCGTTCCACCTCCAATCTGAGGTTTTGAATATTCTAGTACGGTATCTCCGTTAATGATGTGTTTGATTAACGAATCTCCCAATACAATCAATTCCCCTTTAACCCATTGATCACCATCATAGGTCTTCGAAGTAGAATTTAAACAATGTGAGGAAGCTATTTTGCCCTGATAGACCACATTGGTTCCAGGGGAACACATATTTCCTGTAGGACGGGGTTGACCATCGCTCAATCCTCCTAAAAGTTGCATTTCGACAGAAATAGGCCAGTCCTGTTCCTTCAACATTGTTCTGGGGTCCTGCGAATGAAACATCACGCCGCTGTTACGAAGCGTATAGGAGGGGGCACCTTTATGGAGCGCGCCTACAAATCGATATTCAAACTTTAAATGATAATAAGAAAAGGGTGTTTTATAATATAAATGGCCAAATTGATCATTAAAATCATCATACTGATCATATCTGACCTTAATTATTCCATCTTCGACTCTAAACGTATTTCCGTAGTTTACACCGACATCATGATGATGAATTTTAACAAACCAATCATTGATGTCTTTTCCGTCAAATAATGATTTCCAGCCAGTATTATCTCCCTGGCTTTTCATTCCTGCGCATCCTGCAAAAATAAGGCCGGTAGCTAATATGGAGTAAAGGATTCTTCGCATAACATTGATGTTTGGTTTAAAATTGGATAGCAAGATACGATATATTACACTAAACTACACATTGCTTCAGCGGGTACCTCCGAACTTTACACTTTATTTGATTTGGAATAATCTGTTATTCCAAGTTTGTTTCCGGATGGATCGTTAAATTCAACTGCTAAACCTGTCATGATCTCAAATGGCTCGCTTAAAAATACGATCCCTTTTTCCTTAAGCCGTTCATATGTTGTTTTGACATCGGCAACGGTAAACCAAATCGTCGGTTTATTATGTTGTACTGTACTAAGAATGATTGCAGGTTCATTGTCACCTATCTTGAAAGCCGTCATTCCCTTATCCGAAAAATCGAATTTAGTTTCTAGGCCAAGTAGATTTCCATAAAATTCCTTTGCCTTCTCGAGATTTTCTACGGGTAGAAAGAAATTGTCGTAATCCAATATTAAGCTCATTTTGTTCAGGATTTAATTTGCGATAGGTCAATACCAAATGCCGTCAATTGAGATGCTCCAAATTCAGTGATATAGAAATTTTTATCACTAGGATCTGCTTTTGCTAACCAGCCTTTTACAATCAGAGCCTCTAGTAAAAGTTGGCCGAGTTTTCCGCCGATATGTTCGTAACATAATTTTGCAGGCTTCATTTTATTGTTATTTTTCATTTTCGTCTCTTATATCAAGTTAATCGTTGATTTATAATTTCTTACCTGTAAAAGTATAAAACTTCAAGTGGAAGCTAAATGACCAAAATCATTGATTCAAGTGGCTATTTGACACAATTCAGCGAGCGAATCTTTGCGAGTAGGAAAACAAAATGTATGCAAATTTGGTATCTAGAGTAGGGATTTTTTTTTATGAGAAAAGAACAGGATAAAGAGCAGCAGGTAAGAAGTTTGTTTGGACGATTTAAAGGTGAATTAAGGGATCCTGCTTATATAAACGTTGATTTTTTGGTTTTACTCGTGGACATCATCCGGCCAAAGCATGTTCATGTACTTTATCAGGTTGATATTCAATTTTTACTGGATTATCTCAATGCCGCACCGAAGGAGTTGGAAGGCTTTCAGCTTTATCTCAAAAGAATCTTGGCTGAAAAAGATTTTGATCAATTGATTTCTGATACTGGTATAATTAGTTATGCAGATTTTTTTTATGAACTAAAAAAAAGAATCACCGAGCGGTATTTGCCTTTTCAACCACCAAAGTCTACTTTACAATATCTGTTAAATCAGGTTTTTTATAGACCTGGGGATGCGGACTGGGTTGCCGCGATTCCGCAACATCAGTTCGATGAGCTGTTTCGTGTATCTCAATTTGAAACGATTTACGATGACAAAACGGGTTTTGGAATGACCGAAATATTGTATGGCTTGGAACTGTTGGTTCAACGTATTACCGGGCGTGCAATGGAAACAGACGTAAACAAGATGGTACCCGAGTTTCAAAATTTTGATAGCCCATTTATTGCTATTATGCGGGAGTTTACCGAATTGAATGATCGTATTTTACAATCAGAATATAAGTTTATTTCCTCGGATGATCTTTCTTATAAACAAATCTTGGTACTTCATAAGCAATGCGAATCGTATATTGAAACGGCTTTCGATAATTCACATCGTTTTGGAATTTCCATCAAAGTGAATCAATCGCTCTTACGTATGCGGCAACAACTGGAAAGGATCCGAGAAATCTTGTCGTTTTTAGTCATCGATCATGCAGATGAAAAGAGGCAAAAGACGATTGCGCTGGGCACTACACTTATTGGTTATAATTCCCGGAAAAGCAATATTCGCAAATTGGTTGGACAGAGTACACAGCTCTTGGCCTACGAAATTACGCATCATACTGCGCAGACCGGTGAGCATTATATTACCTCAAGTAAACAGGAATATTGGAAAATGTTCCGTTCAGCCTGTGGAGGAGGCCTCATTGTCGGCGTTATGTGCATCGTTAAATTATTGTTAGGTAAGATACACAGCAGTGAATTTGGTCATGCATTTCTTTACAGCATGAATTATGCGATTGGCTTTACGTTTATTTATCTTCTTGGTGCAACTTTGGCAACCAAACAGCCTGCGATGACAGCTTCTGCATTGGTGAACGCTATTGAGCAAGGGATTTCCGAACAGGGGGACAGCAAACATCGTTATTGGAAATTTGCTGAATTGTTTGCCCGATTATTTCGGTCTCAGTTTATTGCCTTTATTGGTAATGTTGTGATGGCTTTTCCGATGAGCCTTTTTCTTGTCGGGGTAATTCAACAATTGTTTCAGGTCAATATTGCGAGCGCCAAGTGGTTACATCTGGTCAATGATCTTAATCCAATAAAAACACCGCTGATCTTGCATGCGTCTATCGCCGGTATTTTTCTATTTCTTTCCGGGATTATTGCCGGCAGTATTTCAAACCGAGACAAACACAACTCTGTGTACTACCGCATTCAAGAACATCCCCTATTGAAAAAAATATTCGGCCAGGCAAAAACAAACAAACTAGCTTCGTTTTATGAAAAAAAATGGGCTGGTATCGTATCCAATATTTGGTTTGGGATCTTTATGGGAACGACAGCTTCCGTTGGACTTTTTTTAGGTTTAAATCTAGATATAAGGCACATTACATTCGCCAGTGGGAATCTGGCATTGGGACTATTTGGTCATGGGATGGAGCTATCTACTGATATATGGATTTGGGGCATTTTAGGGATTGGTATCATAGGATTCTTTAATTTTATGGTCAGCTTTTCCCTTTCCTTACTGTTAGCGTTTCGCTCGAGGAACCTTCCATCAAAAGAATTGATTAAAATGGGAAAGGCGGTTTGGATCTATTTCAAAATAAATCCAAAACTATTTTTCTTTCCACCACAAAAAAATTAAAAATGGGAAGCTTCTTCCAGTGTTAGCTGAGCAATCTTGCTATTTTAAGGTCGGCGCAACACCTATACAGCTAGCAGAAGATGTGGCCCTATCTAGACATTGATATCACCCGAAAGATCAGGTTTATCTTCATCATCTTTTTCTTTCTGCTCGGCTTGCGCTTCCTCCCTGTCATGGGTACGATCATCTTTAATACCCGATTGATTGGTATTGGGATCTCTATCTTCTTTGGAAGTGCCCTCTTGTTGAGCTTCGGATAAGTCTGGGCTTGGCTCCCGTGGATCTGGGTTTGGAATGGCTGCGATGATAAGAACAAGCATGCCAACATGCGTTTCTTTGGTGTTTTTAGATCTGTTCATTTTAACGAGTTTTTTAAAAAAGAACATTTTTTGATCCATTATCGTTGGTTCAAATCATATTTTATTTATTGCCAGTGACAATTTCAACTATACCTTCGAGCGAGGTAAGCTTCAATTGTTGGCCGAAGTAACTCTTGTGCTCATCATCGATGTGTATTTCGTTGCCTTCCCATTCCATCGCCAATCGACTAGCCCGGATAGGTTTTATTTTAAATTCGACGTTGGTTCCATTCAATAGTCCATCGATATAGCTAATAAGTTCCTGGCGTTGATCGACAGTGACAATGATGATATCAAATTGTCCATCTCCAGGGTCAGCGTCAGCAGCAAGAACTAGCCGCGGTCCCATACTTGATATATTCATGATCTCAACAAGTATGCAATCTTTTTCATAATTATTTCCAGCCACTGTGAGTCTTAGTGTGGTAGCTCGGAATGTTTCTACCAGTTTGCGAAGCTGCCTTAGTGCGGTTTTGATTTCATCTTCTGCGCTCAGCTCTTCTGTATTTTTTTTATCCATTTTCTTCATCAGTAAAGGAAATACACCAAAGCCAATGGATTCAATAAAATACAACGGCTTTCTTTCTAGCCCCATAACCATTCCTACATCGAATTTTTTAAGTTGGCAATTTTTCCAGAGATCGATAGCTTTTTCAATGTTCAAAGGAATACCAAGAGAAATAGCAATATTGTTTGCAGTGCCTTGTGGGAGTATGGCGATTGGCCTTTTAAATCGTAGTTTTTTTTCCAATAGCGCCATAATTACCATTCTTATAGTCCCATCACCGCCAGCAAGGGCAATGATGTCTGTCTGCGGGTCGATTTTTTTGACAGCATCTTTTTTGGTTACTACAATGCAATTGTGGCCAAGATCTTCAATCAATTGGCATAGTTCATCTTTGTCTCCGTTTGAGTCATCCCCAGCAGCAGGATTATGTACTAACCTTATGTTTTTGCCATGTTCTTTCATAAAAGCTGAACAAAGCCTGCTTGAGATTGGTTTTCATAGAAAAGGACAGTTATGAATATACTTATTACCAATGATGATGGCATTTATTCACCGGGGATTGCGGCACTGGCAAATGCAGCAAAGGAGTTTGGGACGGTAAAGATTGTTGCGCCCGATGTGGAGCAATCTTCTATGGGACATGCTATTACGCATTCCCGGCCCTTAAGCTACCGACGTGCACCGATAACTTTTGAGGATATTGAAGCGTTTAGGGTAAATGGCACTCCAGCAGACTGTGTGGCGTTGGGTCTACATATGTTTCCCGATACGCAGGTTGTACTTTCGGGTATTAACATGGGACCAAATTTAGGCAATTCCATGTGGCATTCCGGAACTTTGGCTGCGGCAAAGCAGGCGACACTGCTCGGTATTACCGGTATAGCATTGAGCACACCCGTAGGAAAGACCGAGCCGGATTTTGAAGGATTGTATCCGTGGACAACCGATGTGCTGAAGATTTTACTGAAAAATAAAGGCCCTGCTCTCTATAATGTGAATTTTCCAGCCAACCCGGAGGGGCTTTCCTGGACAAGACAATCAGTACGTTTATATGATGGCCGTGTGGTGCCCGGAGAGGATCCTATGGGAAGGAAAAACTATTGGATCACAGTGGTGCCATTAGAACCTGCTGAAAAAGGTACTGATCGCTGGGCAGTAGAACACAATTTGGTTTCTATTACGCCTTTACGTCTTGATCTTACTGCACATGATGAACTTGCAGCAAGGGAGACAGGCGAACATAAATAATAGGTAGTAATAAAAGAAAATACGATGGTAACAGCCGAAAATTTAATACGAAATCTTGGTTTATACTTTACTATTGAACAACTGTAGTTGAATCTATTGGGATCATCAGGTTAAAAGTTATTTTATTGTCCTTTAAATTTACGGCTATTTTTCCCTTATGAATTTTTACTATTTCACTCACAATAAACAATCCTAATCCGAGCCCATTACTATTGACTCCTTTTACAAAAGGTTTAAATAGATCTTTAAGATCCGAATATTGAGGATAGGAGACCTCATTTGTAACACTAAAAATGAAATTTTCTTTTTGAATGAATGCATTTATTTCGATATTTTGAAAAGGATTACCATGTTTTATCGCATTTCCAATTAAATTAGTGAATGCACGCCCCATTTTCTGATGATCACAAGGTACATCAACTGGAAGGTTGATGTTGGCAATTAGTGCTCTGTTATGTAATACTTCAAATTCAGATAAAATTTGCTTGATCAATGCATCCATGCGATAATGATCATTAATTCTAATTAGCTTGTCTTGAAGACGGATACTACTGAAATCTAAAATATCATCTATCACTCCTTTGACGCGTGATGAAGCCTCTTGTATTTTCTTTATTAAGTTTTTTTGGCTTTCATCTTTAATGTTTTCGCCAAGATATTGTGATATCACTTTTACGATGCTGACGGGATTATTTAAGTCGTGAGCCAAGGACGATAAAAAAAGTTCTCTGTTTTTGGAATAATTAAGTTCCTGCTCCAATTTTTTCCTCGTATTTCTACGTTCAATAATGGTTTTGAAATCTATTGCAATCAAATCACTGCAAACAGGTAGCAGCGTCTCTAATTTAATTGGGTCGAAGTGTACTGGTTCAGCGTTCATGAAACTCAAGTGCCCAACAATAGAATTATTTTTGTTAATAATTGGGTAAGAGATATAGCTTTTTAAACCGAATTCGTGAAGAACTTGTGTCCATTCGTCGACAGAACACTGCTCGGTATCATCAATGTAAATAGGGGAGAAACCTTTCCTTATTTCCTGATATATTTTAACGTAGTGTTCACTATTTTTATTGACGATCTTCTGAGAATGATAATCGTAAACACACCAATTTCCCCATTTCCGGCCATCTTTCTTGCGTATCATGCCATATCTCATTTTCGTGTGGCCACATAAAGCCTCCAAAATTCTTTGACAGGAGTCGAAGTCGCTCTTCTGGTTATGCATATCGTACCATTGATTTTGATTTAATTGGCTTGGGATCGTCATCTTTATTGCCGGTCGATTGGTTTATTAATAGCTTTGATTTACTGTTGAGGTTGATTCACCTTAGAGTTGTTAAAACCCTTAATTGCACGAAATATAAACACTATCATCGCAAAAAATAAAAGTATATGAATAAAATCTTCAGTTATGAATCCGCCTAAAAAAGTGACCGCCCACATGATCACCATACCGATACCTGCCAAATATAATAGATCTTCCATATTAAATACGATTGTTTATTGAAGAACAATATTATCAGCGAATCGTTTCGTAATTTTATAACGCGATAGGAAAAACTACTAAAAAGAAGCTGTGTTAAGTGAACTCAAACGCTTTAAGAAGAATCATCAGGTTTGAAGATATTGAATATTGTTGTTATAAGCAATACTGATGCGCGTAAAATAGGTATAGTAAAGAATATATATAATGGTTATATTAGTTATTATTAAAATTTCTTTTATGAAACGTATAAACCAATTACTCAAGGGGCTTCTTGCCGTCTTCATTTTATTCTTTTTTATCCAGTGTAGCAAAAATTCTGCTGAAAGCAATGAGAAAATAATGATTGTGGGACCGCAGTTGGTTGATTGCGAAGGTGTAAGCCCAATGAAGTGCATGCAGGTCAAGGCGAAAGAATCAGATAACTGGGAATATTTTTATGGAAATATCCAGGGATTTAACTACGAATCAGGATATGAATATGTGATCAAAGTAAAGGTCGAAGAGGTCAGAAATCCTCCTGCTGATGGTTCATCTCAGCAATATACACTGATAACTCAAGTGTCAAAAACAAAAAAGTAATTTGATTATATACTAAGAAAGTCCCTTTTTGAGAAATTGGGACTTTTTTATTTTCTTATCCAGACTGCCAAACGGAAAAGACCTTTATTCCTTTAGGAAAAGGGTAAAAGTGATGAAAACGGATGATACGCTTTTTTTAAACGGAAGGTAATCTACGGAATAAGCTTATGTAAAAGCGATCCCGCAGATGGTTAAACAAAATAAAAATACTTATTTGCTTTCTAGTGCGACTTCCTGTGCTTTATAATAGCTTTCTATTAAAGCTTGATAATTAGGCATCACCAAGGAAAGTGCATGTGCATATTTCGCAGCGTCCGTATTTTTCCAACTTTTTAATATTTCGCTAATTACAGCTGTGGTCGTAATGGGAATAACGCCTGCCAACTGTAATCGAGAAATTGTTACTTGTGTTGATAATGGACTCATATCGCCTGAAGCATCAATGACCGGAAAAACTTCATAACCTTCCGAAATTGCTGAAATTGCAGGAAACGCCACACAAACACTTGTTAATACACCTGCAATAACCAATTTTTTCTTACCAATAGCTTTAACAGCTTCAACAAATGCAGGAGCATCCCATGCATTTACTTCACCAGTACGTCCGACATATTGTGCATGTGGGGCATTTTCGTGGATTTCTGTCATCAATGGACCATTCGGACCCTTTGGTTCTGAAGCAGTTGTAATAACAGGAATGTTTTCAATAGCGGCGACCTGTGAAAGAGCGACTACATTACTTCTCAATGTAGGTACTTCAATATCTTTTACTGTCTGGAATAGACCACTTTGATGATCGATCAATAAAAACGCTACATCGTCCGCGTTGATTCTTGTTGTAAGTGCCATGACTTTAAGATTTAAAATGTTAATACTAATTTTTTATAATGTCAATGGTTCCGGTATTCATGAAATCTGACCTAGAGGAACCTGTTTTCTTTTGTTTGATAAAGTTAGGGACTGTTGAAGCAGCAAAAAATGGAGTACAACAAGCATAAAACATAATGTACATTAAGATTTATTGCTGCTATTATCATTCTGCATCCTAATGGAATAATCGATGGAGTTATTCGATCGCTTATTATTCTAAATTTTTAGCTTTAAGTATTTCCCAACTTTACTATATTTGCCGCTAATAATAATTAGTCTAAATAGTAATTATGTCTTTTTGCAGAGCAGTATTTCCAGGATAGCAAGGTTTGGAAATAGAAAGACATCAATATGCAGACAGGGCAAATGATTTTTTTAACACCTTAAATACGTGAAAAAAACAACAAGATCTTGGTTTATTACCCAGAAGACAATATTGGCTAGTAGTCTATTGGTTTTAAGTTTTTCTATAATTCCAGCAATAAGTTTTTCCATGGAAAAACCGATGACTCTTAAGAAAAATGGTCATGGTCAAGAACCAGGGATAATTAAGGGCAAAGTGAAAAATTCAGTGGGGAAAGGTTTGTCCAATGTGTATATCAATATTGACGGGATAAATAGTACCAAGACTGATAATGAGGGGAATTTTATTTTTTCAAAGATTCCTAAAGGAATTCACTCCATGACCGTAAAGCATATTGGTTTTCAAGAAATCAGATCGCAGATCGCACTGGAAGGGGAAATTCTGGAGCTTCCGGACTTTGTCATGGAACAAACAAGTAATCATTTGAATGAAGTTGTCGTGACGGCGAGCAGATTGGCTGAAAGCATAGACGAAGTACCATCTTCAATTACCTATATCGGAGGTAAGACCTTAGAAGATCAGCGTCTGATAAATGACAACTTACCCAATATCCTAATGCAGAAAGTGCCAAGTATCTCTCCAAGTGAGGAAAGCCAAAACAACTTCATCGCTAAAATACGTGGTCGGAATTTTTTGGTACTTATCGATGGGATTCCTCAATCTACTCCTTTAAGAAATGGCGGAAGAGATATGAAGACGATTGACGCTAGCGCAATTGACCATATCGAAGTCATCAACGGTGCCTCTGCAATGTATGGAAATGGTGCCGCCGGTGGTATTATTAATTACATTACAAAGAAGCCAAAGATAGACAAGAGTTTTCATTCGTCAACCTCTTTAAATAATTCCCTAAGCTTGGTCAAACCAAGTGAAACATATGGGTATAATTTGGCACAAGTATTTTCGGGATCGCAAAACAAGTTTGATTATGTCGTGCAAGGAAAGATTGCGCGAACCGGCGTGGTCCGCAGCTCTGATGGTACCATTGTAAGTCCATTCTATGGTCTGGGAGAGACAAAAAGTTATAATACCTTGGCGAAGATCGGTTATCAGATTAACGATAATCATCGCATTGAATTGATGGGTAACTATTATAGAAGTGTTCAGGATAGTAAATACGTCGGCACTAAGGGGGAGTTTGGAAGTAAACCCGCTATTGGGATCCCTTCAGATACAGTGATTAATGGCGGAACACCTTACAATAAAGCTTTTCATGTAAAGTATGATGGCAACTTTGGTCGGACTTCAGCAAATATGAGTCTGTATTATGAAGATATGAACACGGTATTTGAAACCTACAACCAAACCTATTCAGATCATAAGGGAGCTAGACTAAATTTCAGTACGCCCTTTGATCTATCCAACAACAATAAAGTAACCTTAATTTATGGAGTAGATCTTTTAAAAGATCACACGGTTCAAAAAACGTTGAGCGATGGATTAGTGACACCCGATATGAACATGAAAAGTGGGGCTTTATATCTTCAAAGTAAATTTAATCTCGCCGATTACTGGATAGTGAAAGGTGGTGTGCGGTACGAAAACTTGGATTTTAAGGTAGGGGATCTGACAAAAGCAGGGAAAGTCACTCCGGGAGACAAGAGCAATTCAAATGCATTTGTATTCAATTTGGCAGGAAGGTATAATAAATTGAAATACCTACAGCCCTTTGCTTCATTTTCGCAAGGATATTCTATCGGCGATGTGGGGCTTGTATTGCGAAATGGAGTACCTTTGAGTCAAATCGATCCGAAGCCAGTAGTTGTCAATAACGTTGAGTTGGGTCTAAACGGGACCTATTCTATGTTGAGCTACCAATTGACAGGGTATTATAGCTCCTCCAAAAAAGGCAGTACGTTCGCAGAAACGTCAACACCTGGTAATTATGAATTGATTCAAGTGCCGCAACGTATTTACGGTTTGGAGTTTGTTGTCGATATTACTCCTGTTGACTGGTTCAAGTTTGGTACTATACTCGGGTACATGGATGGTAGGCAAGATTTGAAAAATGAGGGAAAGTATAAGGATAAATTGGACAACTCCATTATTTCGCCTTTTAAAATAAATATTAATGCCGATTTCAAATTGACAGATCGGTGGAACGTCTATCTCCAATATTTACATTTGGGTAAACGCGATGTTTTTCGACCTTCTGAATATAATTATGGCAAATACCCGATTTCGGGCTATGGGCTGATGGATTTCCAAACGCGCTATAAATTAAAGAATCTAGCTTTCATTTTTTCAGTTAATAATATCCTAAATAATGATTACTTCCCGCTGCACGCGGAGGTGAGAGGAGCCACCAATGAAGGCCGTTATTATGTAAAAGGAAGCGGGACAATAGCAAATTTAGGTATTCAATTGGATCTGTAATTATTTATCGTAATTTCTATATTGCAACTGGAATAAAATTCATAAAATAGAATTGATTCGAAGGTATTATAAGCTGCTCCCATTAGACGTATAAGAGTTGGATTCATCTGTGCTAGCTGATATATATGAGTTTTCAGTCTGCACGATGATAGGTGGCCTTTGAGATAAGCTTGCGCTCGCTATGATTTGTATTCAACGTTTTCAAATGCTTAATATGTATCCGGAATGAAATTCGCTATTAGACCTATTCAACATTTTTTCAAAGTCCCGATGCTCGCAGATCGGTAGGCGTGTAACCAAAATGCTTTTTAAACGCATAGGAGAAATGTGAAAGATTTTCGAATCCTACCGCGTAACAAACTTCGATTGGTTTCATTCTTTTTTCAACAAATTGATAGTGTGCTAGCTCCAATCGTTTTTTTGTTAACCATCGCTGCGGTGTGAGGTTGAAAATCTTGCTAAAATCCCTTTTGAAGGTGGTTAAACTTCGTCCTGTCAGATAACCGAATTTTTCCAGCGATAAATTGAACATAAAGTTCTTTTCCATATAGCCTGCCAGGTCAATTTTGCCGGGTTCTTCAAAGTTAGCCAAAATAGGATCTATTTCTTTATCTATCGCCCGGAGGATACTGATTGCTTCCGTGATTTTCAGGGAGGCAATGTTCTCGGGCAGTTTCTGTAGTTCAAAATCAGGAATCAATGAGGAAAGACAGCTTTCCAGTAAAGGATGATTGTTAAAGCTGTATATCTTTTCCGATTTTCGAGCAGAAGGCTCTATGGTCAGATTTGCATAGAAATTTTTTAGCTTCTCACTCGTTAAGTGCATCACGACCGTTTTGTGAGGCTGTCCATCTTTTGGGTAGTTGATAATTGTTGCTAACTGATTTCTTGGAATTAGAAAAATATCACCTTTTTTAAACACGTAAGTAGCATCGGCTTGTACAATTTTTGTTTCACCGGAAATAAACCAGATTAACATATGGCACTCGAAACTGATATCCGATTTGAAAAACTTATCCTCATAACAGGATAGCTTAATATCATCTGTTATATATTTTGCTTTATACTCCATGATTCGAATTTTCTGTTCGGCTTTAAAGGCATTGTGATGACATAAATATAAAAAATTAATAGCTAAATCTTTTATCGTAAGCCGTTTGGATATTAGTCTATATTGAACTTTACTCCGATCATTTCTTCACTAAGGTGCCAAAGGCGTTTTGCTGAATCTTTATCCAATGAATATTGTTGGACACCGTTCTGATGCAGTTTTGTATGGGTTGGGATTAAAGGATCTGTTGGTAGCAACTCTGCGATATCGTTATCTTCCAGATATACACCGCCTATTTCATCTAATAACGGACTGGTCGCTGCAAAAACCGTAGTCGCAGCACCTTGTGGAATGGTCTTCAATGCAGCCATCATCGCTGGGTGTATATTTCCATTTTCATCTAAAAATCCTAACTTCCTCCATTGTTCCGGGTCTGCATCCCGCCCCAATTCTGTACCTCCGATCGAGCCGGGATGTAAAGAATACGCCCTTATATTAAAATCTTTGGCTCGGTTATCTAGCTCTAAAGTGAAAAGATTGCTTGCCGTTTTTGATTGACCATAAGCCTGAAGAGTTTCATATTCGCGATTTTCAAAATTTGGATCTTCAAAATTGAAGGAAGAATTATGGTGTCCAAGAGAAGATACATTGACAACTCGTGCAGCACCCGCCTGTTTTAATGCGGGCCACAGTCTAGCTGTAAGATGAAATTGCCCTAAATAATTTGTCGCTAGTTGCGATTCAATTCCACGTTGGTCACGCTGCAAAGGGACCCACATAATACCGGCATTGTTGATTAGTAAATGAAGTGGTCTGCCTGATAAAATGAATTTTCTAGCAAATCTGTCAATAGAAGCTGGTTCAATCATATCCACTTCTTCGATTTCGATATTTACTATACCTGCTAAATTTACTTTTGCTTTTTCAACGTTTCTTGCAAGAACGATAACAGTTGCACCGGCAGAAGCGAGCGTTTTGGTAGTTTCAAGTCCGATTCCCGTATTACCTCCCGTTACAATTGCGATTTTATTGCTTAGATCAATTCCTTTAATGACGTCCTCTGAAGTAGATTTTGCTGTGAAGCCAGAACCGATTGGTTTCTGTAATGCTCCTTGATAATTGTTTGCTTTCATTTTAAAAATTTGATTTTGTTAAGACAAAGGTAGGAGGGATTTTGACGCATTGTTTTGTTTAGACGTCCTAACTTACTTTGTTTAAAAGATCAATGAAAAATATAAGGCGAACAACTCATTCAATTGACTTGTACAGGTTTTGAACGATGTTGGGGAATCAATCTTTTTCTTTTTACTGTTAATGATACCGCTGATAATACTCTTCTATCAATTTTTTGAGCTCATTGAAGTCAAGCGACAACTGATCGACCGAAATGGCTATTCCATTTTCGAGCACATGTTGTTGTACTTGTGGAGCGAACTGCTGGATATAATTTTCGGGATTGTGTAGCTTCAAAAAAACAAAATGGACACCATGGGCTATCCCTGTTGAGACGGATTGAATCGCAGTCCATTTTACAGTCCCAACCTTTATTCCTACTGGTGTACCGTTATATCGAATACCATCTGCGTTTAATAGGAGGCCGGTTCGATCTTTATTAAATAGGGCCTTTATACCACCAATCAGACAATAACACCCTAAGCCTCCTAAGGTCAACATCAGTGCCCCAGGGAAAATTCTTATTTTTTCGGCGACAAAGAAGATATAGTAGGCAAATGCCAAAGCCGCTATCGTCATCAGCAAACCAAACAGCGCTAATTTCAGGCGCTTTTTATTATCAAATTCTATGATAGTCTCATTCATAATTCACTTTTTCTTCTATGTATTTATAGGACTAAATTAGAATAACTTTCCTCAAATTTTCAAGGGAATTCCAATTCGTGGTGAATCGTTTTAAATTCGCGGTATTTTAATGTCTATCTGTATTTAAACTATTTTCTAAACTCAATTATATCCAGCGCTATGCCTCCACGAATCATCTTTGATGATCAAAGTATTGATGGGTTAATCTATCCTCGAATCCTTTTCGAGCTTTTTGGTCTGTTTTGCTGAAAAGGTTTTTCCAAAATTGTAGCTGAAACTCAATTTTGCATAGCGCGACTTCAATTTATTCACTGTTTCAATGCTAATCACATTGCCTAAACTGGAAATAGGTGCTTTTTGTAAGTTGAAAATATCCTCAATCGTGAGGGATATATTTAACTTGTCCTGAAGCACTTTTTGCTGTAAACCCGTCGTGATATATCCCGTTGCGCCATATTGCATTTGAAAACTATTTCTTTTCGATGCATAAAAGCCGAGTATTTGAACAGTAGTCTTTGGCAGAATATAGATAAAAGTATTGATCGCCCCACTAAAGTTGACAATCCCTGGTAACAAAATATCTTCTGTATTGTTCGATCTGAAAGTTGGGCGTTGTGCTGATAAATATGTACTGACATTCACGCTGCTTCCAAACTTGTTTTGCGACATGACATAACCTCCGATTTGGTTTAGATTATAATCATTATAATAGTTAAACTCTGGACTTCCAACCTCCTCATTATATCTGGAGATATATGTAAACATATTCTTCGAAGAGTTTCCATATAAAGAAAAGATCAGTGAGTGGTTGCTATTCCACTTATGTGAATATTGCAGATCTAGCCTATTCGCAAAATATGGCTTCAAATGTGTGTTACCGTTGGTGAAATGGATAGGATTATTGTTCACCGCAAATGGATTGAGCATACTATACCCGGGACGTTCGATTCTTCTGTTCCCTGATAAAGCAATGCTGTTTTTAAGGTCTTTGAAATCATAACGTATATTAAAGTTGGGAAATAAATTAAGATAGTTGTTTTTAATTTGTTCGTCAGTTAAAACGGCTCGTAATTTATAGTCGAATGATTCTAATCGCAAGCCTAAATCGAAGGAGAAGTGTTTCAATTTGCCATTCAGAGAAGAATAGGCTGCAAGTATATTTTCGTTATATTGAACCTTATTTTCACTATTTAATTCACCTGCATCGATAATTCCATCTGTGGCTAGATTCTTAAAGAAGCTTTCTGTATTTGCACGGGCATATTTTGCACCGAATTTTAGATCAATACCCTTTCCAATGTTTGTTTTGTAATCTGTATTGAATGTCCAGATTTCATATGGTCTGGAAGTAATAAAATTTCTGCTATCATTTTCTGAGGAATTAATTTCCGTGTTAGAAAAATCATATGCCTTTCTCCAGAATGAAGTGTTATTCTCATTCGAGTATTTCGCGTAATTCATACCGATCGAAAGCTTGCTTTTCGTTTTAAAATCTTTATCATAAATGAAGTCGGCGATATGAAAATTATTGTCCAAAAACATGAAGTCCTGCTGTTTAAGCTGCCTTTGAAATTGATCTTCCCGATTATAGATCGTAGCGTCTCTTTCATTAGGAAATTTGCCATAAAAGCTGGCGTACCAATAATTAAAAGAGAGTGTGCTCGTCGAATCAATATTATAAAGTGTATTGGTTTTCATGGAATGTGTTCTTTGGGATCTTTGGCTGGCCTGTTCTTGTCTATAGAGATAACTAGAATCGGGTAAGTAATAGTTTTTTATTAGATCGTTTCGTTTATGTAGGTTTTCACTATATGAAAAATTATAGCCCACTGAAATTTCAAACTTACTTTTTTTAAGATTTAAATTGAGCGATTGGTCCGTCCCCCAAAGGGTGGAAACACTTGTACTTGCCGACCCAAAGAAGCCCAAATTGGAATTTTTCTTAAGTCTGATATCGAGCACACCTCCATCTCCGGCGGAATCATATGCCGCACCCGGACTTGTAAGCACGTTAACGGACGAGACCTCATTGCTCGGTAGAGATTTCAGGTAGTTCAATAAATCTTGACCACCCAAATTGACTTTCCGACCATTGATCAATACAGTAGCTCCTTTTCCAAGCAATTGTAATTTGCCTTCCATTTCATCAACTGTTAATCCCGGAACCTGCTTGAGCAGTTCTGCTATATTTGTACTATTGCCTAGTATATTGTTTTCCGCATTAAATCTATACCCACCGGTAATAAGTTCTAGGGGAGGTTTTCTGGAAGAAACTGCAACCTCCTCAAGCTTATTGTCAATCTTATGAAGCTTTATAGTACCCATATCTATATTGCTCCCGTTGGGTATTACAATTCTTTTTATCTGAAACTGAAAGCCCATATGATTGATTTTTAGGTAAAATGAACGCTGACTATGGGTCAATTGGAAGTCCCCACTTTCATTTGTCACCACTGTTCTGACAGGATTGCTGCCACTTTGATGATCCAGTAAGGATATGGAAACTAAATGAACAGGTTCGTTAGTAATAGAATCAACTACTTTGCCCGTAACAGTAAAGGTTGAATCGATGAATGAAATGATCGTCGTGTTAGACGAAGCATGAGATATAGCGAAAAACAACAGGTATGGGAGAACTAGGGCAATTTTTTTTAACTCTTTCATGTATTTAAGGTTCTTCTGCAAAGCTTGATGACAATTGTTTGCAGTTAGTGACTATAGGTTAGTCGAGCTCACGGAAAAAATGTTGCACGTGTAATAATAAAAACGAACATAACTTTAGAACCTTGGTCTTGTTATAGTTAAAGCAAGTCTCTATCCTCGATGGGTTACAGTTTGCCACTATTAAGGCTATGATGTTGGTTTATTTTTATTCTAAAAAATATTATTTTTAAAATAATTAAAACAAATATGGTATATTTATGTTCTAAATAAAGTGTATGAAATATCAGCTTTTAAAAGAAATCATTGGATTAGTTGAAGAGTTTGAACAGGAAAACGTAGACGGAATCTATAGCACTGACGCAAATGGATTTAAACGTTGGATAGTAACAAAGGCAACCGATGTTCTCGAAGAACCCAATTGGGACGGTAAGGAAAATGGGCGTAGTCCGGAAAGTGTCATCAGCACGTTAATAGTGCATATGAATAGGTTCGCAAAAAGTTATTCAAAGGCTGCTATTTGGGAATCTGATTTTTCCACACAAGAGGAGTTTATCTATCTTATTACACTACGGTCCTTTGGTGAGATGACAAAAATGGAATTGATCAGAAGGAATATTCATGAAAAACCAGCCGGCATGGCCATTATAAACCGTTTGATCAAACAAGGTTGGATACGTCAACACGATTCAAAACTGGACCGCCGCAGTAAGTTGCTGTACATCACGGAAAATGGCTTGTCGGCATTGGACCGGCAAATGGGAAAAATACGTCATGCGACGCAGATTGTTTCAGGCGATTTGACCTACCACGAAAAAATAACATTGATAAGTTTATTGGATAAACTGAGCAAATTTCATCAATTAATCTATGATAGAAATATTGCACCGGAAAAATTGCTGGAGCAAGTGAAGTTATAATCCACATCGGGATGCGATAGAAATGACAAAAATCAATAGGATGTGTACATTACTAGTTGCGGTGCCAATAAGTATTGGGAATTGCCCAAGTAGTTTAGCTAAAAAAACAAATGAAAAAGAAGGTAGCCGTTATTGGCGCAGGTTTTTCGGGTCTTTCAGCGGCAGCCTATCTTGCTAAAGCAGGGTACGATGTGCATGTTTTTGAGAAACATACGCAGCCCGGTGGAAGGGCGAGACAATTCAGTACGAAAGAAGGATTTAAATTTGATATGGGACCGAGCTGGTACTGGATGCCCGATATCATTGAGTCCTTTTTTTCGGATTTTGGATGCAGCACAGCTGATTTTTTTGAGCTTGTATCGCTCAATCCTCAATTTGAAATGATATTTGACTCCGGACAAGTTCGTGTTCCGGAATCCTATCAGCAATTAAAACTATTATTTGAACAGATCGAACCTGGGGCTGGTACGCAGTTAGATCGATTTATGGAAGCTGCAAAATTTAAGTATGAAGTGGGGATGCGGGATTTCGTCAATAAACCCTGTCACAATTGGGGCGAATTTCTCTCTCCAAAGATTGCACTTAGCGCTTTTAAGCTAGATTTGCTTTCCAATTTCCGATCCTATGTTGCCAAATATTTTAAGGACCAACGATTGCGGACATTAATGGAATTTCCGGTCATATTTCTGGGCGCCTCACCCAAGGATATTCCGGCATTATATAGCCTGATGAACTACGGCGGTTACGCACTTGGCACTCATTATCCGAAAGGAGGTTTTTTTCAATTAGTACTGGCGATGCAGCAAGTAGCGGAGAGGCAAGGTGTCACTTTTCATTTCGATCATAATGTTGATACATTAAAAATTGAAAAGAATAAGATCACTTCATTAGGTGTTAATGGCGTAGATTACGCATTTGATCTTGTGGTTGCATCCGCTGATTATCATCATATCGAAACACTACTTACCAAGGATTTGAGAAACTATGATGAAGATTATTGGAAGAGTAGGACCTTTGCCCCTTCGAGTTTGATATATTATCTGGGGATGAAATCGTCCATTCCAAATCTAACACACCATACACTGTTCTTTGAGCATCCGTTGGACGATCATATTGACTGTATATATGGTGAAAAAAAATGGCCCCAAAATCCACTGTTCTATGTATGTTGTCCATCCAAAACGGATCCTCATGTGGCTCCCCCAGGCAGTGAGAACCTCTTCTTGTTGATGCCGTTGGCGACAGCTATCTCAGACGATGATGAAACACGTGAAAAATACCTAATTAAGATGTTAGAGCGTTTGGAAAAGCATACTGGTACAAAAAACCTATACGAGCAGATTACATACAAGAGAAGTTACTGCGTAAGCGACTTTATCAGCGATTACAATGCTTACGCTGGAAATGCTTATGGGCTAGCAAATACATTAAAACAGACAGCGGTATGGAAACCCAAGATTAGAAATAAGAAAGTCCATAATCTTTTTTATTCAGGTCAGCTGACAGTTCCTGGTCCCGGAGTACCTCCATCCATCTTATCGGGGAAAATTGTTGCCAAAGAAGCCATTGATTTATATCGTAAAACATAAGACCATGAAAAAGCTATTTGATGAACTCGCTTATGAAGTAAGCAAAAAAACAACTGAAAAGTATAGTACAAGTTTCTCGCTTGGTATATTGGCCCTCAAGCCAAGCATTAGGGCTAGTATTTATGCAATCTATGGCTACGTAAGGTTGGCTGATGAAATAGTCGATAGTTTTCATGGTTATGATAAGCAGCGACTTTTGGCGCGGTTGTACCTCGAGACTAACTGTGCTTTAGAGGAAGGTATCTCATTAAATCCGATATTACAGTCTTTTCAGGAGACGGTGCATAAGTATGCTATCGACATCGAGCTGATCCGACAATTTCTGCATAGCATGGAAATGGATCTGAATAAGGTCGACTATAATTCCGAACGTTATAAAGAATATATTTATGGTTCGGCTGAAGTGGTGGGGCTGATGTGTTTACAGGTTTTTACAGAAGGTAATAGAGAGCGCTATGAGGAGTTAAAACCTTACGCCATGAAACTGGGTTCTGCATTTCAAAAAATAAACTTCTTGCGTGACCTCAAGGACGATTATCAGGTGCTTGGACGTACCTATTTTCCAAACCTGGATATGGCGGTGTTTGACAATGCACTCAAAAGCCAGATTGAGGATGAGATACACAGCGAATTTAAGGAAGCGCTTTTGGGAATCAAAAAATTGCCTGCATCGGCAAAATTTGGCGTTTATCTGGCTTATAAATATTATCTTTCATTATTTGCGAAGATTCGGAAAAAATCCTCCAAAGAAATTCTGGAAAGTAGGATTAGAATACCTAATGCACAAAAAGCCTATGTTGCTTTTAAAAGTTATCTACGTTACAAAGCTGCTTACTTATAAAATAGAGTTATGAATTTTATTACAGTATTGGTCACTTTTATTGCTATGGAGGGCGCCACCTGGCTTATCCATAAATACATTATGCACGGCTTTCTCTGGATATTACATCGCGATCACCATGATCACAGCAATGCGGGGTTTCTGGAAAAGAATGATTACTTTTTTATCATTTTTGCCCTTCCCACGATCGCGTTGATGTATTTTGGGTCTTTAAAGGGGTACAATTATCTGTTTTATATTGGATTGGGAATTATGCTCTACGGTATGGCATATTTCTTTGTGCATGATATATTTATCCATCAACGTTTCAAATGGTTGAGTAAAACGAATAACCGTTACTTTTTGGCGCTTCGTCGCGCCCATAAACAACATCATAAACATTTAGGCAAAGAGGAGGGCGAGTGTTTTGGCTTTTTATATGTTCCAATGAAATACTTTAAAATGTATACTAACAATGAAAAAATATGATGCAATATACTTATTCGCTTATCTTATTTTTTACGGTCATAATCTGTTTTGTCGCATCCTTCGACAAGCGGCTTCGATTCGATCGTGAGTTCATCCCATTTTTAAGGGCATCAGCGCTTGTTGCTGTATTTTTTATAGCTTGGGATGTCTGGTTTACCAGTAAGGGAGTGTGGTGGTTTGACACAAGATATACCTTGGGACTGGCCATAGCAGGACTACCATTGGAAGAATGGCTATTCTTTATCTTCATCCCTTTTTCATGTATTTTTACCTATTTCTGCATCGATAAATTTTTTAGATTACAATCGCTATCGGCCTTCAATAATATTGTTGTCTTTGTAAGTTTCATTATATGTGCTGTTGTTGCCCTTCGATATGCTGACAGAATCTATACCGTAGTTACCGCTGCTGTGACTATGTTGACATTGGTGCTTTTTCACTTTGTATTTCGGATACAATGGATTACGCAGGCCTCTTTAGTCTTCACTTTGCTGATGCTGGGCTTTTTACCTGTCAACGGTATACTTACCGGAACAGGATTGGAGTCCCCTATTGTCAATTACAATCCAATGGAATTTATGGGGATCAGGGTACTTACGATTCCGGTTGAAGATGCAGTGTACGGATACACTCAGTTTTTGTGGGTTCTTTACTTTTTCAAAAAGTTTCAAAGTATGCCCCTAAAATCCAATCTATAAAGTGGATGCATTTGGACAGCTCAAATAAGCTCAGAAATCCGCTGCTTGATTTTTTGGAAGAGTCTGTCTCAAAAAGGCAGTCTCTTTTTTTTCATTATCTAAGGTTTATTATTTGTTTTAACTGTTTGATTTTCATATATTTATAGTGTGAACAAAAAGGATATATGCCATCTCAAAGACCTACTTTTAAGCCTTACTATCAGGACCAGATCATGGCCATTCCTCCAACTTTGGACGAACTGGTGTCCAAAGGTCATCCGGTACGAATCGTTAACGATGTAATCAACC
>NZ_DDKA01000033.1:250969-274403 GCF_002339225.1 Sphingobacterium sp. UBA2610 | reverse complement strand
AAATATAGCAACTTTGCTATATCCAAACACCGCCACTTTTTAAACGTTTTGGACGCAAGTGTTTTGAATTGTATAGTAATAATAATGTTAAATAGAAAGTCCCATGATAATAAACCGCAGAGTTCCATTTAAATTTCTATTAAATGGAATTAAGGTACAATTGTTTACAGTTGCCCTTCTGGGGGTTACTTTTGGTCTATTACCATATTATGCGCCGGATATTTCCATTCACATAGCGACAACATTGGGTATTGCGATCTCGATTCTGTTATCGTATAAAATCAACCAGTTCTATAACCGGTGGTGGGAAGCCCATACCATCTGGGGAGCAATCGTAAATGACAGCCGTTCTCTGATCCTGCAGCTCCAGCTTTATGTGAAAACTGAAAACGTAGATGTGGCTAAAATTTCCCATTATCAGATTGGCTGGTGTAGAGCTTTAGAAAGAGCATTGAGGCGGCAGGATATTTGGCCTGTTCTAGAAGATTTGCTCAGCGGAGAGGAAATGAAAAAGCTCCGAGAACATTCAAATGTCCCCTTTGCGATCAGTCAATTACAGAATGGATGCTTGAAAAAACTTTATGATGAAAACCTGCTGAATGAATTTGCTCTGCTTCAGATTGAAAAAACATTAAATGATCTTGTAGCATCGATGGGAAGAGCAGAGCGGATTAAAAATACCGTTTTTTCACCGACATTTGGTCAGATATTGCATGCCGCCATCTATTTGTTTGCGGTTTTTCTAAGTCTGTCATCCTCGTTCCACTTAAACATTGTGCTGCAGGTTGTCATTCTTATTTCGGTTTCGATGATGTTTTTTTTCTTGGAAATGCTAGCGCATAGGCTTCAGGATCCTTTCAGCAACAGCCCTACGGATACGCTTATGACCGCACTTTCACGAACGATAGAGATCAATATCCGTCAACTATTCAATGAGAAGGAAATCCCAGATCCAATTGAGCCGCAGGGATTTTATCTTATGTAACCTTAAAGCATTGTTTTATGAAAATTTTTGGTAAAAATACAGAAGGCTCTAAAAAGAGAGACCTTTCAGATCAAAGTCCAAGCGAACAGAATTCCGAAGGTTTTGTACGTGTCAGGGGAGCCAAGGAACACAATCTCAAAGATGTTGATGTCGATATTCCCAGAAATAAGCTTGTCGTATTTACGGGGATATCGGGTTCGGGTAAATCTTCTCTTGCATTCGGTACGATCTATGCGGAAGCACAGCGAAGATATCTGGAGTCAGTGTCACCCTATGCAAGACGTTTATTTAATCAAATGAATGTTCCTGAGGTCAGTGCCATTCATGGACTGCCCCCGGCTGTTGCCCTGCAACAGAGCAGGGGAGGTACTACCGTCCGCTCTACAGTGGGAAGTGTAACGACTATTTCCAATTTATTGAGGATGTTATATTCCCGGGCAGGGGATTATCCGCCCAAACAGTCTATCATCTATGCAGAAGGATTTTCTCCCAATACGCCCGAAGGAGCATGTCCTGTATGCCATGGTATCGGACGCATTTACGATGTCACAGAAAAATCGATGGTACCGGATGATTCCCTGACAATACGTGAACGGGCAGTAGCTGCCTGGCCATCGGCTTGGCAAGGGCAAAATCTCCGGGAAATTTTGATGACTTTAGGATTTGATGTCGATAAGCCGTGGAAGGATCTGCCGAAAAAGGACCGGGACTGGATACTATTTACCGATGAAACACCTACAGTACCCGTGTATTCAGGGCTGTCTGCAGCGGAGGTAAACCGCGCAGTGAAAATGAAATTGCCGCCAAGCTATATGGGAACTTTTACCGGTGCCAAACGCTATGTTCTGCAAACATTTGCAAATACCAACAGTCCGATGATGAAGAGGCGGGTATCACAGTATATGCTGAATACGGAATGTTCGGAATGTCACGGAAAGAGATTAAAAAAAGAATCTTTGGCTGTAAAATTTGAGGGATTCGACATCGCTGATCTTTCCAATCAGTCGTTATCTCAGCTGATGGCCATTTTTACCCCATATGCGGAGGGTAGATTTTTATCTAATGATAAAGATAAACATCCAGAGAAAGCGATCGTTGCCCAAAATATTGCGGTAGATCTTGTTGCACGGCTAAAAATCATGATTGATCTCGGTCTGGGCTATCTTTCGCTGGAGCGGAGCACGCCAAGTATTTCTCCCGGCGAATTACAGCGGTTAAGGCTGGCGACACAGGTACATTCTAATCTGTTTGGCGTAATTTACGTTCTGGATGAACCGTCAGCGGGTCTTCATCCTGCAGATACAGAAGCCTTGTTGGCTGTTTTGATAAAATTGAAAGATGCGGGTAATTCAATGTTTATCGTAGAGCATGAGGTTGATATTATCCGACATTGTGACTGGGTTGTGGATGTTGGGCCACAGGCGGGAGCCAATGGCGGGGAAATATTATATAGCGGTCCTCTGGAAGGACTACAATCTGTAGAACGGTCAGTAACCCGTCATTATATTGATCCGGTTCCTGTTACCAAAGAGGTTGTCAGGACAGCTGAGCACTGGCTGCGAGCCAGTAATATCACCAGAAATAATATCCAAAACCTGGATGTGTCAATTCCCTTGGGCGTTCTCACCAGTATTACAGGTACTTCAGGGTCAGGTAAAAGCAGTCTGGTAAGTCAGGCGCTGGTAGACTTGATATCGGATTATTTGGGACAGGATATGGAGGAAAGCAGCGATGAACAGCCTGAACTATCACAGGAAACCAATATTCAGACTTCAGGTGTTATCACAAACGGCATGGAACACATCAAGCGGCTGGTAAGAGTTGACCAAAAGCCAATCGGCAGAACACCACGTTCAAATCTGGCAACCTATACGGGGCTGTTTGACAGGGTAAGGCAATTATTTGCTGAAACTGAGCTAGCTAAAAAAAGGAAATATGATGTGGGACGTTTTTCTTTTAATGTAGCCAAGGGACGATGTGCACACTGCAAAGGAGAAGGGTTTGTTATGGTAGAACTGTTATTCCTTCCCAGTGTTTATACACCATGTCCGACCTGTAAGGGAACCCGATATAATGACAAAACACTGGAAGTAAAGTATGACGATAAAAATATTGCCGAAGTTTTGGACATGACTGTGGATCAGGCCTGGGATTTTTTCAGCAGCGACAGGTCTTTAAGGCAAAGTCTTGAAGTCCTCAGACAGGTCGGTTTGGGTTATATACGTCTTGGACAGCCGGCCACAGAATTATCTGGGGGAGAAGCACAGCGTATCAAATTGGCATCGGAACTGCAGCGTACGCAAAAAGGGAAAACTTTATACGTTTTGGACGAACCGACGACAGGACTGCATCCGTCTGATGTGGAAAAGTTGATAGGTCAGCTGAATTTTTTGGTTGATGCCGGAAATACCGTGATTACGGTTGAACATGATATGCATGTTGTGGCCTCCAGTGACTGGGTGATAGATCTGGGACCCGGTGCGGGTAAAGATGGCGGAAAGATAATTGCTGAAGGAGCTCCCGCGGAAGTAGCTAAGAATAAGCAAAGCAAAACAGCTAAATATTTGGCTGCCTATGTTTAAAAAATGAAAATTAAAGGACGCGATGTCCGCTATTAACAAAATAAATATGTCGTATGAATACAGACTTAATTGGACTCATTGCAGGTGTCTTAACTTCATTTGCAATGATGCCCCAATTGATAAAGGTAATAAGATCCAGAAATGCGGATGACATTTCAATCTTAATACTTATTGTTTTACTTTCAGGTCTTTCCCTCTGGGTCTGGTATGGAATCATGAAAGAGGGTTGGCAGATCATCCTATCGAATTCCTTTGCCGTTCTGGTCAATTTATCCCTCCTGGCTTACTGTATTATTTCCAGAAAGGGATTTAACAGGTGCAGATCCGAAATGTATGGCATCCTGCTATCAAATCTGGCGGCTGCGAAAATTGGGATTAAGTAAATTTTATTTGGTCAATAGTAAATATATAAAGACTTAAGTATGAAATCTTATCGGATAAATCACGTAAATTTAAGCGACAGTTCTAAATTGGATTCCAGACTGGAGCACCGGAGGACTTTTAATCTTCCGAACTGTGAGTTCAACATATTTGAAACATTTCATAAAAGTGACAATGTAATACTTTCATATAGTGGTGGATTGGTAGTTTCAAGTATGATGAGAGGAGAAAAAGTGATGTCCGAGGAATTCAAATCGTCAGGCACCTTTTGAATGGAAACTTGATTTTTCGCATCAGCATTCGAAAATAGCATGGAGCTTGTAACAAGTCTCAATAAACTTGTTAACCTTAGTATGGAGGAAGGTTTTGCAAAAGAGGCAATTGCGGACCTCTCTCTTAAAGTACTTCTATTAAGGCTTCTTCAGACCCAGAACCGTTTGTCAGTGAACAGCAATCAACCAATGCATGACAATAGAATTCAACCGGCGATCAATTACGTGCATAAGCACCTTACGGAAAAAATAACTGTTGAAAAATTGGCAAGAGAATGCTGTTTGAGCCAATCATCTTTTTATCAATATTTTAAAAATATACTGGACATAACTCCTTTGGAATGTGTTCTGCGTACGCGCATAGACCATGCAAAAAAATAATGGCTGACAGTTCCGTTACTGTGACTGAAGCCTGTTACGCATCAGGTTTATTAATGTGAATCATTTCATTAAAATTTTTAAAAGGCTTGAGGGGCTTTCTCCGGGCCAATATAGACACTGATTAACGCAAAGTGCGCGTTAAATAGGTATGTAATTGGTTAAGCTGAGAAATTTAAAAAAGGTGGGACATTTATTCGATGTCCCACCTTTACTTTTTATTTTCGCTCTACGTGAGTTTACGAACGGTTTTTTATCATGCCATGTGGATCGATAATTAACTTTTTGCTTGAACCATCCGAAAAGTCTTTATAGGCTTGTGGTGCTTCGTCAAGGCTGATAACCTGCGGGTTCATGATCGTTTTCATGGAGATACGGCCCCTTAGAATGGCCTGCATAATTTGATAATTGTAACGTCCAATTGGAGCCATTCCCGTTTGAATATGAAATGACTTAAGCCAACCTTTTCCCCAGTCGACAGTCAGTTTACCGTGCTTAGCATTCTCATCACGTCCTCCTGGGTCAGAAGGAGTATAGATACCTGGAGTCCCTATACCTCCGCTTACGCGAACAACATCGAAAAGATCATTGATAACTGCGTTGGGATTTTCTATTTTGTAGTCTTCATCACCATGTCCATGTGCCTCATAACCTACGGCATCCACACCGGCATCCACTTCTGGTACTCCGAGAATCTGTTCGATCTGTTCTGCTACACTGGCATCAAGGGTAAGATCAACAGTTTCCATTCCCGCCTGTTTGACAAGTTCCAACCGCTCCTTGTTCATATCTCCTACAATAACGCAGGAAGCTCCAAGAAGCTTTGCTGATTCTGCGGCGCAGCGTCCCACAGGTCCAGCACCAGCAATAATAAACGGTTGATCCTGTTGTCACACCAGCAGCGTGACGTAAGCTTTTTTGGGTTGATTTTTTAGATATCTAAAAAATTGAGGAAGAGAAGATTTTTTCTGAACAATTAAGGGAGGATTTTGCTGAGTTTTTGCAAAATCCTCCCTTAAATATAATGGTATTATCTTAGGCTATTTGGCAGCTAAAATGTCCAATTTTTCAATAGACGGAGGTGTTGCCAATAGGTCTGGTGCATTTTCCATTAATGCTTTTGCGATCTTACCGCCAAGGTGTGCCTCTCTACCTTCTTCGTTTGAAAAAGTATCGTAAATACCGAAGGTAGAAGCATCAATACGGAATGCATACCACGTAACGGTACCGGCTTCTTCAAGAGCAAGCGGTAATGCTCCTGTAATAAAATCTTCAACGTTTTTTTCTTGGCCGGCCTTTGCTTCCAACCGAACTAACAATCCTAATTTTTTCATTTTTTTTATTTTTTAGTTAAACAATTCTTTCATCAGACCAAATTAGAAAAACCAGCGCTGCTTCGTTTATTGGTTTGGTTCAATAAGTTATGAAAAGAGGTCAATTTGAGTGGATGTGGTTGGGGCTATACCCAAATTCATTTTTAAAGGCTGCACTAAAATTTGACAAGCTGCCATAGCCAAAGTCCATAAAAATTTCGGAAGGTGTGACTTGATTATTATGTAACAATTCTTTGGCCTTGTTAAGCCGTTTTTGCCGAAACCATTTCCCTGGAGATTCCTGGTATATACTTATAAATTTTCTCTTAAAAGTAGAGGCACTCATATTGCACAGAAAGGCTATTTCGTCAATATTCAAGTTCGTATAAAGGTTCTTTTCAATTACCATTTTAAATGATAATTCTCTTTCATTGATTAGTAAATAATGTAAGTAATCTAAAAATACCGTCCCATATTTATCCGCCAGATAAAGCATTATTTCTTCAAATTTCAGTTCCAAAATCTTTTGAGAGATAGATTGTTGCAAACCAAAAATTTGTTGGAGCGAATGAATATAATGGATGATAAAATTGTCTTTCTCTAAAAGGAAATAAGGTATATCCGTTATCTTTTTATCTGAGGCATTCTGACTGAAAGAATGGGAATGTTTCAATAAAAAATCGGTGATGTTTTTGTGAGAAAAGAAGAAGAGTAAACAACGGTATGAACTTACACCTACCAGTTCGGTAACCAAAACATTATTAGATGTGATAAGTAGCGATTGTGTTTCATTGATTGAAATGATATCATTAGAAAAGTGAATGTTTTTTTGACCATCCAATAAGAAACTGAATACATTTTTATCCAGGCCAATCTTGTTTCTAGAACCGTTCTTATACACTTCGTAATTGAAAATTTGCAAATCCGAAGTATGAGTTTCGTTATGTTCCCATAGATCTTCGGGAAGGTTTGTAATGTCCATCGTCAAAATTAAATTGATTTTTTACGGAGTGTTCTTTGGTTGTGTCATTAAGAAATTCGTTCCAAAAGCGATTTTAGCCATTTGAGTTTTTCTTGCTGTAAGGAGGGTACTTGATAACGCCTTACTACCTGACGAATAGATAAGCTCAAAAAGCTGTTGCTTTCTTTCATCCATCTTTTTCGGGAATATTTCCAAAAGTTTTTCCGAAACCTTTTCTGCAAAGCTATCTAAGCTTGTAAGGTCTTCTTTAGAAATATCCCAAAGATCTGCGGGAAGCCGAATCTCATCTTTTCCAAAATCTGTCCCTTTGTATCCGAGCAGGTATTCGGCACCGAGCAAGGTAAGACATACCATAAAAAGCTTTGTTTGCGTTTTGAAAATATACCGGCTTGCTTTTTTATCCAGATTAAATAATTCGGCTACCAATGGTTCCTGATCTGTACAACTAAACATAATGTCCACTCTTCCATCGGGAAAAATAATGACTTCTTTATCTTCATCGGTATGATTGGCACATAGCAGGAAACTCTCCACAAAACCGGAGAGCCGTTCGTCTGGAACAATTTTTATGTACTCAAAATCTTGCATCGTTTTTATGTGCATTTGACCTGGGAAGAAATATTGGATATTCTTAATCAATCCGTCAGATGAATTATATATGCAAAACTAACAAAATAAAAAAACAGTCTAAAATACACCACCACACTCGGCAAATGCTGAGTGTGGTGGTGTAAGATTTTACCATTAATGAAGTCGTATGGGCTGTTACAACTTATAGATTTCTTTTAATGCTTCTTTCAATGCCAAAGGTTTTCTTCCCAAAAGGTTTTCCAAATCGTTTGTTACCTCTTCAAACTGGTGGTTTTTCTGATCTTCGGCAAAACCGGCGGTTAGTAAAATGGCAAATTCGGGAACGTTAAACTGCTTTAGTTTTTCGGTAAACTCTGTTGGGTCGGCATTGGTGTAAGAAACCGATTTGCCTGATAATTCCGAAAGAGCCTGAGCTACATCGGTGTACGAATACAGTTCGCTGCCTGTAATTTCATAGGTTTTATTTTCGTGTCCGTCCTGCAACAAAACATTGGCAACAGCTTCTCCCATTTCCCTGCGGAGGGCAAACGGTGCTTTACCATCACCGGCAGGTAGGTAAATTCCGGCTTCAAAAACGTGCTCTCCCACATACATCGGTATCACATCGGTGTACAACGCATTGCGGAGAAACGTATAGACAAGGCCGCTTTCCTTGATGGCATCTTCTGTTTCGAAATGGCTTGCCATCAACCATTTGATAGCGGATGTGCTCAGATCTTTCAGCGAAACACCAGTGTAAATAATATGTTGTACACCCGCTTTTTTGGCAACTTCTACTACGGCTTTTTGCTGTTCGCCCCTGTTTTGAGCTACCGTTGAAATCAGTAAAAGTTTGTCTATTTCTGCAAAGGCTTTTTCCAGCGATGCTGGATCGTCAAAATCGCCAATGCGTACCTGTACACCCTTATCTTTCAATGCCTTTGCTTTTTCCTCGCTTCTCGCCAATGCAACAAAGTTCTCTGTTGAGGTATGTTTTAACAACTGGTCTATTACCGCTGTTCCCAAATGCCCTGTGGCTCCTGTTACTAAAATCATTTTTTCTATTTGTTTACTTTTTCTAATGTGACAAAGTTACCTATATTTGCTATATATTTTATATGACTATACTATTGTATAGTGCTATATAGATGTATAGTTCATATAAATAAAAGTAGTTGTTGACAGGAATTTTACGAACAAAATAATTGGAATGATAGATAGCAGGTATTCAGATAGTATGAAGTGTGACAGGGGTTTAATCATGGCACTGACAGACACGCTGAATGTGGTGAGCGGCAAATGGAAACTGGCGGTGGTATGCACCTTGCTCAGTGGTAAAAAACGTTTTACGGATATACAAAGGGCAATTACGGATATTACGCCCCGAATGGTTTCCAAGGAGCTGAAAGAGCTTGAAGTCAACGGCGTGGTCAGGAGAAATGTGATTAACTCCACACCGGTTTTGATCGAGTATGAATTGACACCTTCAGGTGAGCAGCTTTATGAGGTCATCCAAAAAATGGTGGAATGGGGCTTGCAACATCGGGAGATTACGCTTAATGGGATGGAGGAAAGAAAGGATGATGAAGTCATTATATCCGGGTAAACTGTTTTTTAAAACCGGTTACTTTCTATTCTGGGGTTTCAAATTCAGCACCACGATCTCGCTCTTTGTGCCTACACGCATCGGCGGGCCGTACATACCGATGCCCTGCGACACAAAAACGTTCGTGTTTCCGTATCGGTGCAGTCCTTTGTTGTATTCAAAATCCATTTGGGCTACCCAGGTCATGGGGAACAATTGTCCGCCGTGGGGATGTCCTGCCAGATACAGATCCACACCATGCTCGTCGGCATATCGGATACCGCTGGGACCGTGATGCAATACGACGGTTGGTCTGGAAGCATCCGGTTTCAGCTTGATAAGCATTTCCTGAACAGTAGAAGTAGCCGATAAGGTATTCCGGTCTGCTTTTTCACGGTTGGCAGGCATAAAATTCAGTCCTATAATCTGTAGCTCACCAAACGTGGTCATTTCATCTTCCAATACACGTACGCCCACTTTCCGCACTGTTGGGTGTCTGTACAATATCTATTGATGATCCGAACGTGGTACGAATCTGATACGAAGCAGACTTATCTCCCTATTCCCGCCATTCACCGAGTTTTCCCGATCGTTAGTCTAAAGCCCATGGGCTAGAAGCCTATTATGTGGTAGTTTTGAGTCAACAAATAAGAACAACAGAACTAACACAATAAAAAAAGACATTATGAAAACTCTAGTAAAAACATTCGTAGCAGCAGCTTTAATCGCTGTATCAACTTTCACTATGGCAGCTGAAGGACCTGTAGCAAAAGCAACAAAAGCAAACGTTAACCTTTCCACCGCAGATTTCGCTTTAGCGCACTATGTTGCGGTCACTACGGATGGGGAATCAGCAGGTGTAGAGCAGTTATTTGCAGCTGATTTTAATCAAAAGATCCAAGTTACCAATGCACAAAGTAACAGCCGTAGCGAAGTGGTTAAATCCTTGAAAAAGCAAAAAGGGGAAAAGCTGAACTGCACAGTAAGCACAGACATCATTGAGGAATCGGCAGACTATACGGTGGCTAAAGTGACTTTGAAATTTGAGGATTTCACCAAGACAGATCTAGTTACTTTGGAGCGTGTGGGCAATGATTGGAAAGTATCCAAATCAATCAATTCTTATAAATAGAATTTTACAACTGGTGGTTTGCTGCAAATAAATGACAAACCACTAGTGAATCAAATGTTTAAATTTAGTTTAGAAGCTAGGTCGTGAGATCTGGCTTTTTTGTTTTGTCATGCAATGTGCGTTACTCGTTGATTGCCGATCATCAAACTTTAAATTCTGGCGCAATCATCACTTTTTCCTCTTTTACGTTATTGAGGAAATCGCTGTATTTTATAGGTAATTTTTTACGATGAAAATAAAAATAGAAGTCAAATGAACCGCCCACGATCCCATTTCCTGGTACGTATATAAATCTGTCAATACCTCTATCTACTTCCAGCTCATGGTCATGCGTATGCCAGTCTGTATAAGTCCAAAATTGATAACCCATTTTACCATTTTTAAACTTGACGATCTTAGATAAATATTCTCTTCGGTCTCTTAGATAATCGAAAGTAGGATAGTCGTAAGGGGTATTGCCGATAGTGTAAGCAGGAAATTCTTCATGCGGAAATCTCTTTTTAAAAATAGCTTCCATTTCAGTAATTTTAATAGGCTCTTGCTCAATATTTATTGTCCCAAATATATTCTGAAAAATGGAAGGCCTATTTCTGACGGCAAAAAATTGTATAAGACAATGTTTGGACGAATAGTATTTGTTGCCAATTTTCCGGATAATTTGATATTCGTCGAAATATTTAGTTTTTGCACCGTATGTTTTATCAAAATCAGCGTATGTATTGGCTCTTAATAGCCTTTTAAGGTATTGGTGGGGTATCGTATCATTTTTGATACTATCCAGATGAATTTCAGTCCAATCACGGTTCCCTTCCAAATCTGGAAGAACGGCAATAAGAATTAGATTAAGGTCTTTTTGCTGGTCCAATTTATTTCGATCTATAGCTATACCATCGATGAACGTCAGTGAAAATAGCTCAACGCTCTTCTTGATACCATACAAGTTATCTGTAGATAATTTGTAATTATCTAAGATACAGCCCTGTGGCTGATCAGGTAATAAGATATATTTGACGTTGGCTGATAAACTGAGCGAAACAATTAATAATGGCATCAAAAGCCATAATCTGAACCGTTTAATTATATGTTGTTTCATCTTTTCTTTCGCTATGGTTAATAACTCTATTTTTCTCCGCTTCGCTAAAATCATTTAATGAACCGACTTTGGTGAATAGCATTTTTAATGTGATGAGCGATCATTAAACTTTAAATTCTGGCGCAATCATCACTTTTTCCTCTTTCACATTATTCAGAAAGTCGCTATACTTTATGGGCAATTTCTTACGATGAAAATAAAAATAGAAGTCAAATGAACCGCCCACGATCCCTTTTCCAGGCACGTATACAAATCTGTCTATTCCTCTATCTACCTCCAACTCATGATCATGCGTATGCCAGTTGGTATAGGTCCAAAACTGGTAACCAATTTCGTTATTTTGGAACTTGATGGTTTTTGACAAATATTCTTTCCGATCTCTTAAATAATCAATAGCGCTACTGTAGGAATAAGGTGTGTCGCCGATCGTATATGGTGGAAAGTTAGTGCCGGGGTATCTCTTTTTAAAAATAGTTTCCATTTCTGTAATCTTGAGCGGTTCTTGCTCAATATTTATTGTCCCAAACACATGCTGAAAAATGGAAGGCCTATTTCTGACGGCAAAAAATTGAATTAAACAATGTTTAGACGCAAAGTATTTGTTGCCAATTTTCCGGATAATTTGATATTCGTCAAAATATTTAGTTTTTGGACCATAAGGGTCATCTAAACCTGAAAGAGTATTTATTCGGAATAATCTATTTAATACCGAAGTAGTAATAATGTCGTCTTTAATAGTATCGAGATTAATTTCTTTCCAATCTGTGCTCCCTAACAAATCGGGGAGGACAGCAATAAGTATTATATTGAGCTGCGTGTTGGCATTAATTTTATCTTTACTTATTGAGTCCGGTCCATTATGGAATGTGAGTGTAAATAACTCTACATTCTTTTCTATACCGTATAGTTTTTCTGTTGATAATTTGTACTGATCAATTGAATAGTTCTCCGGCTTATCCGGCATAACAAAATATTTTGGTCGGCTAAATAAACTAACATTGACAAATATAAATGACAATAAAAGTAATAATCTGAACAGTTTAATTACATGTTGTTCCATCTTTTCCTTCTCTATGTTAATAACAGTATTCTTCTCAGCTCCGCTAAAATCATTGACACCATCGGCCTTGGCGAATCGCGTTTTTTAATTGTTGTTAAAAGATAATAAAAATAATTTCACTTTCCTCGCCGTTCCATTCCCGCCATTCACCGAGTTTTCCCGATCGTTGGTCTAAAGCCGATAGGCTAGGAGCGTATTGTGTCGTAGTTTTGAGTCAACAAATAACAACAGATAAAAAACTAACACAATAAAATAAAGACATTATGAAAGCATTAGTAAAAACATTCGCAGCAGCAGCCCTAATCGCCGTATCAACTTTCGCTATGGCAGCTGAAGGACCAGGAGCAAAAGCAACAAAAGCAAACGTTAACCTTTCCACAGCAGACTTCGCTTTAGAACACTATGTAGCGGTAACTACAGCGGGAGAAACAGCAGGAGTAGAGCAGCTATTCGCTGAAGATTTCAATCAAAAGATCCAAGCTTCCAATGCACAAAGTAACAGCCGTAGCGAAGTGGTTAAATCCTTGAAAAAACAAAAAGGCGAAAAGCTAAACTGTACAGTAAGCACCGACATCTTAGAAGAATCAGCTGATTATATGGTAGCGAAAGTGACTCTAAAGTTTGAAAACTTCACCAAAACAGATTTAGTTACCTTGGAGCATGTGGGGAATGACTGGAAAGTATCCAAATCGATCAATTCGTATAAATAGTATTTAATAACTAGTTGTCTGCTCGGACAGATCGGTAGCAGACAACTAGTGAATCATATGTTTATTAAGGCCACGTCGGGAGATGTGGCTTTTTTATTTTGTCATGCAATGTGCGTTACTCGTTGATTGCCGATTAAGGTTTTAGTTCAAAAAAGTATGTTAGATGATTGGTATGAGATGAAGAATAAGCCGATAGTTTTAAAAGTGTTAGTCTGTTGATAGTGAGTGTTTTAGGTGTTTTTTTTGAGTAGGGGGAGTTCAAAGACGTTTCCAGTTGTTCGGAATTTCCGAACATCCACTCCGCACTGTTCAATTCTCGCTAAAACGAGACTCGTGATGTGAAATTTAAAATTAGTAATTCAAGACTGAATTCTCTACTTTTAAATGCTCCAGTTTTTTGGGGAGAGGTCAGTTTTTCCGAATCCAACTTACGGAATATGTGGTATTTTTACCAGACCTTTCCCGACTTGGACCGATTCTCTACGCAACGCGTAGAGAATCTCCAATCCGTTACGCACTGCGTAACGAATCTCAGCTGGACAATAATCCAGCGGATTTATTAAAGCCTCCTATATTACCTAGTTTCTGTATATGCCCGAAGATCTGACTGTAAATGACAGGAACTTCAAGTTAGGAAAAAGATTAGGGAAAGAAATAGTTGTAAGTGCTTGCTCGGAATTTCTGACATACCACTTAATTTGGCGCAATCGAAGGTAAATACTATACGATAGATTGTTTTGTTGTAACAAATATTTACTAAATTTGTTACAGATTAAATGGTTTTTAATGTCAGAAACATCTAGAAATAAGATAGAAACAAAGATTTTTAAGTCTTCTCGCGGCGAATTTTTTTTCGCAGATGATTTTAAGAATTATGGGACACCAGAGAATATCAGGTTGACACTTTTCCGCCTGGAGAATGATGGACTTATTGAAAGATTGGCTCATGGTATTTATATTAAACCTAAAAAGGACCCTTTATTGGGTACAATATATCCTAGTGTTGAAGAAATTGCAAAAGAAATTGCAAGGCGAGACAAAGCTCGTATTGCTCCGACAGGTGTATTAGCGTTGTATTTATTAGGGCTGACTACGCAGGTGCCGCTAAAAGCCGTTTATCTAACAGATGGTTCACAGCGGGATATTAAAATAGGTAAGCGTACAATCAAATTTAAACGTACTGTACCCAAAAGCTTTGCGATAAAAGATGATTTATTACAGTTGGTTGTTTCAGCTTTTAAAGAACAAGGTCAAGAGGGACTTTCTGAAGAATTCTTAAGCATGATCAAACATTCAGTCAAAAAGATAGAAAAACAAATTCTTGATTCTCAGTTGAAATATGCTCCAGTATGGATCCAGAAAGAAATAACTAAGCTTTACCAATCCTAAAATTATGTGGTTAAATCTTAAGACAGAACAAAAGAGGCTTGTATTGGATCAATTGAGCAATATAATGGGATTGCCAGCTTTTGTTATTGAAAAAGATTGGTGGGTGTGTATTGTTCTGAAGGCTGTTTTTGCAACAAGATATGCAGAGTCTATTATTTTTAAAGGCGGTACGTCTTTAAGCAAAGCGTATCAGTTGATAGACCGTTTTTCAGAAGATATCGATTTAATAATCGACCGACACCTACTGGGTTTCGACGAATTAGATTCAAAAACCCAGATTAAAAAACTGAGAAAGGCCTCCGGAGGTTTTATTATCAATGAGTTTAGAGAGGAATTGATTCTTCAATTGGAAAAATTGGGAGTTCCTAAGGATTTCTATGAAATTCGTTATAATACTTATGTTGACGATACTAGCGATCCTAATACGCTGGAAATTTATTACCAACCGATAGCGCCAGTCGGTCACGCATATATCAAGCAAAGAGTACTCTTGGAAATGGGGGCCAGATCGCTAACTGAACCGTTCGAGACACAACCGGTCCTATCTTTTATAGATGATAATTATAAAGATTCCGGGTTTGCTCAAGCAGCTTTTAATGTTAAAGTTGTAATCCCTACACGGACTTTTATAGAAAAGGTTCTCTTATTACATGAAGAGTTCTCTAAACCGATTGACAAAATCAGGACAGATAGGCTAACTAGGCATTTCTATGATATAGATAAGATTATGAATACTGATTTTGGAACAGAAGCCATTAAAGACGAAGAATTATTTAACACAATAGTCCTGCATCGAAAAACAGTCACATCACTTCGGGGGATTGACTATTCCAACCATCGAAAAGGGAGTTTAAGTATCCTTCCGCCTGAAGAGATAATAAAAGAGTGGGAGGCGGATTATAAAATCATGCGTGAAAATATGATAGTAGGAGAAAGTCTAACATGGGCGGATCTTCTTAAAAGCATCAAAGGAATTGAAGATAGCATGAACAATCACATGAAGAAATAAAGCGATTTAATTTGAAATATACCTTCTTTGAATAATAATAGAGTCAAAGTCCATAAGCATAGTAATTCTTGAAGATGGGCTATTTTTCATTGCAAGAACTATTTTAAGATAAATAAACAAATGGAAGCAGTCGAATTTGTTGAAAGTTTGAGAAATATTTATATCGATGCTAGTCTACTAAAAAAACAAGGCTTGTCAGACGAGTATATTGAGCATATAAAAAGAGCGTATATCGTTATGCCAAAAGAGCGAACAATTGTATCTCAATATTCAATTATTGAATTGGTAGAAAACTATGACTGTTCGCATTTAGAAATTGGAATGGTCACCTTTGAGGAAAAAACAGAAGAAATTAGCAATTTTATATACTTTGGAAAGGCTTATGGTCATGATTTAGCAATTGATACTACTACTGGGGCCATTGTTGTATTGGAATCTGGATATGACAATCTACTTTTTAAGTGCGCTCAAAATGATAAATCCTTTTTATCTTCCATCTTTAATGTCGCTCTTTATCTTGAAAGAAGGGCGGTTGAAGAAGATTTGTATGTGAATATAGAATTGAACATTCAAATGGCTGAAGAATTGGGGGACATTGCAGGAGGTAAACTATATTATGATTTTTACAAAATGATGTTAGGTGTATAAGACTAATTATAGTCCATTTAAAACACCTATTCATGGTGTTAGATCCTATCTGACAATAGCGAATTTTTCCACGGTACGATTGTTTTCAATTTAACCACTAATGCCCTTGATTAACCCTGATCAATAGTTTTCATAAAGTTGTTCCAATAAGAAAGGATATTTATTTTGCACAGCATCAATTGAAGCGATATTTCGAACGATAACTTTCACCTCCACATTCCCGCCATTCACCGAGTTTTCCCGATCGTTAGTCTAAAGCTGGTAGGCTAGAGGCCTATTGTGTCGTAGTTTTGAGTCAACAAATAAGAACAACAGAACTAACACAATAAAATAAAGACATTATGAACCATCATGAGTGTATTCAAAAAGCACTCATGATAGCTTTATAATCAAATAAAAAACAAATAATTTCGATAAAAAACGCTAGTAAAAACATTCGCAGCAGCAGCTTTAATCGCCGTATCAACATTCGCTATGGCAGCTGATGGACCTGGAGCAAAAGCAACAAAAGCAAACGTTAACCTTTCCACAGCAGACTTGGCACTTGATCACTATGTTGCGGTCACTACGGAGGGCGAATCAGCAGGAGTAGAGCAGTTGTTCGCAGCTGATTTCAATCAAAAGATCCAAGCTACCAATGCGCAGTCTAATAGCCGTAGTTCTGTAGTCAAACTATTGAAAAAGCAAAAAGGCGAAAAGCTGAACTGTACAGTAAGCACTGATATCATCGAGGAATCGGCAGACTATATGGTTGCTAAAGTGACTTTGAAATTTGAAAACTTCACCAAAACAGACTTAGTTACCTTGGAGCGTGTGGGCAATGACTGGAAAGTATCCAAATCGATCAATTCTTATAAATAGGAGCCATCCCTTACAAATATATATGTTGTGAAGCCATGTCGTGAGATGTGGCTTTTTTACGTCAAAAGGGCCTGATTCTCATCAGACCCTTTCTCTTAGCGTTTATTTGTACAGTAATTTTTATGTTTCCTATCGTTTCCTCTTTTTTGTTTCGTCATCCAATGTTTTTAAAGACTATTGGATTTTCACTGTACGACGCTAATTTTTATGTTGAACCTTTCTTTCAAAAGGTAGCTTGTAGCCGTTGTATTGTAAGAACAATAGTCATTTCTAAATAGTTTTATTGGAGTAAATTCAAAGTTTAAAAAAAATGAATAAATTAGATTTGAAAAGTTTTGATGCTCAAGACTTGAGTGTTAATGATGTGTCGACAATCGAGGGTGTATATAATTTTTCAGGCTTTCAATCTTGTGCTTTATCCTTCTGTAGTGGTTCGAGCATTTAATAAAGACTTTAATATCATTAAAAATATACAATTCAAAGCATCAGACAGTACATTGATTTTCATAAGATTGATTCCATGATCTTTTGAATTGGCAACTTTTTCCTATAAATATTTCATCTTATTACTTAAATCTAAACATTTATGTCCCAGTTTTAAGCTGTTGGATTTTTTTGGACACTTACAGTAGAAGTTATAACGAACGCTTAAATATATTTCTTTTTCTTGGTCTTCGATATTTCTTCTATATGATAAAGTTGTGTTGCAAAAAACACCCATAAAAAAGGAAACAGAAACATTAGTATAATACTCAAAAAAGATATTCTCTCTTTTGATTTAGCTATTTGAACGACCGCTACTATGTAACTGATAAACCACAATAAAGCAAGTGTTATTAAGAAATATTTCATTTTTTAAAGTTTTATTAATAAAAATAATCAAAAATTTAATTATATGCAAGTATAGGCAGCATTGGAAAGCAGGTAATTGGAGAAAAGAGTTAACGGTTTTTGTCATGAACGCTATATCACTTTTTTTATATAAGTTGTAATGTTTTTGTCTTTTTGGAGACTAACAAGTAAAGCAATAACAAATAAGACATCCTCGTAGGATATGAGTATCGAAAAAGACTTTATTACTTTAGCGACTTCTAATCAGGCTATCATACACCGCATCTGCTGTATGTACCTAGACAATAAAGCCGATAGGGAAGATTTATTTCAAGAAATCGTATTACAGGCATGGAAATCATTCAAAAGCTTCAGGGGGGATGCCAAGTTTCAGACATGGCTATATCGAGTCGGATTGAATACGGCGATCACATATATCAAACGAGGCAATAGGTATACGCTGTTAATTCTCACTAAAATACCCCCATATATTCTCACTAAAATGCCCCCACCTTAAGTTTTTAATTAAGGTTTAACTTGTCGGAGTATTAAAGTCCGACATTATGTATAAAGTGGCAATGTATAATACGATAAAAACACTGCTGTCCCACGGGAAATCCATACGGGAGATAGCCTCAGAACTTGGGATGTGCCGCAAGACCGTTTCCCGGATACAGAAAGCCCTTGAGCGTGGCTTAGAGGAACCTTTGCCCCAGGTAAGACCAAAGCTGCTGGATGATCATCTCGATGACATTCAGGTATATAAGGAAATGGGGCTGAGCGCGATACTTATCCGCCAGCGCCTGCATGAGCAGCACGGTTTAGATGTATCTTACCCCAGTGTTGCCAGAAGTATCGAGCGATTAAAGAAGCAGGAGGTTTTTGTGCCGCTGCACAGCGATCCGGGAGAAGAAGCACAGGTAGATTTCGGATATATGGGTACTTTCCGCAGGAATGGCCGCCCTGTTAAAGTATGGGTGTTTTCCATGGTTCTCTCCCATAGCCGCTACAGCTTTTATAAACTGGTGACCAGCCAGCGGGTGGACGAATTTCTGGACTGCCATATCAAAGCTTTCGAGTATTTTGGGGGTGTTCCGCGTACTGTCAAACTTGACAACCTGAAATCTGGGGTGATCACTCCGGATCTTTACGAACCGGAGCTCCAGCGCAGGTATGCTGAATTTCTTTCCTACTACAGCTGTGCAGGAATTGCGTGCAGGCCACGCCGTCCACAGGATAAGGGCAAAGTTGAATCATCTATCAAATATGTAAAAAACAATTTTTTAAAGGGCTTCGATGGCAATAGCTATGAAGATCTGCTGTGCGGTCTTAAGGTCTGGAACGAAGAGACATGCAATAAGCGCGTACACGGAACCACGCGCCGTATCCCGCTTGCCGTATTTGAGCAGTATGAAAAGCATGCACTGCTTGCATTGCCCCCGGTGCGATATGAGATCCTGGAGGTCGGATCCAGAAAAGTCACCCGGCTGGCACACGTGAGCTACCGCCATAATTACTATTCGGTGCCCGCTGCCTATGCGGGCAGGACCGTCAGGCTCGAAAGCAACGGTACCTGCCTAAAAATATTTGACGGCAGCACACGCATAGCACTCCATCAGGTAAGCGCACAGATGGGCATGTACGTTTCTCTGGAGGAACACCGTCCGGATTATAAAAAGAATATCAGCAGAGAAGAATATAAGCGGCTGATGGGAAGTATCGGACCTTCTGGAGTTGCTACCTTTGAGTGGAGACAGATTTGAAAAATAGATTTAAATTTGTTAACAGATGAAAAGAGTATTTGACGATTCCTTTAAGAAAATGGCAGTAGAGCTTTCTTACAGCAAAGGGTCGGTATTAGAAGCAGCAAAAGAACTGGACATGGATGCCAGTAGATTAAGTAAATGGCGCATGGATCCCAGATATAATGGTGGTACCGTATTGCCTAAAAACGACAAATTGAGTCCTGAAGAGCAAGAAATCAGGGAACTAAAGAGGAGATTACGGGATGCAGAATTAGAGAACGCTATCTTAAAAAAGGCGGTGGCCATCTTTTCCAAGGGAGACTGAGAAAATACGAGTTCATAGGTGGACATATAAACACCTTTCCAGTTGAAAAGATGTGCAATACAATTAAAGTTAGCAGCAGCGGATTTTATAAGTGGCTTATCAGGCCACAAAGTAACAGAGAAAAAAAGACAGCAGAATTATCTGCTCTGATACAACAGGAATATGAGAACAGCCGTCAGATATACGGAAGCCCCCGCATTACCCATGAACTGAAGAAAAAGAACAAGCTGGTATCCAGATCATATGTAGCTCGCTTAATGAAGAAATTGAATTTAAGAAGTAAAAAATACGAAGGAAATATAAGGTGACCACCGATTCCAGCCATAGTTATGCTATAGCTGAAAATCTCCTCGGTAGAGATTTTTCAGCGGGTGCATTATCCCAAAAATGGGTTGGTGATATTACCTATATAAAGACTGCTTCCGGGTGGACTTACCTTACTACGGTTATTGATCTGGCCGATCGGAAAGTTGTCGGATGGTCATTTAGTAATGACATGACTGCGGGGAATACCACTGTTAAGGCACTGGCAATGGCTATAAAAAACAGAGGGATAAAACCGGGACTGATATTTCATTCCGACAGGGGGATTCAATATGCATGTGATGAGTTTAAGCTTATGCTAAATAAAAACGGTATAAAACAGAGCATGAGCCGTAAAGGTAACTGCTGGGATAACGCTGTAGCTGAAAGCTTTTTCAAAACACTGAAAACAGAATGCATATACCAGCATAAATTTCCTAATAGGGAGCTTGCAAAGCTAGAGGTCTTCAGGTACATTGAAGGATTTTACCACGCCAAAAGGATACATTCTGCAATTGGATATAGAACGCCAAATGAAATGGAAATGTTCTACCGATCAAAACAGAAATTAGCAGCATAAAAAGTCTCCACTTTTAAGTTGCAATTCCACAACAGAACTAACACAATAAAATAAAGACATTATGAAAACTTTAGTAAAAACATTCACAGCAGCAGCTTTAATCGCAGTATCAACTTTCGCTATGGCAGCTGAAGGACCTGGAGCAAAAGCAACAAAAACTAACATTAACCTTTCTACAGCAGATTTCGCTTTAGAGCACTATGTTGCGGTAACTACGGAGGGAGAATCAGCAGGAGTAGAGCAGTTATTCGCAGAAGATTTCAACCAAAAGCTCCAAGCTGCCAGTGCGCAGTCTAACAGCCGTAGCGAAGTGGTTAAATCCTTGAAAAAACAAAAAGGCGAAAAGTTAAACTGCACAGTGAGCACCGATATTATCGAGGAATCGGCAGACTATATGGTGGCTAAAGTAACGTTGAAATTTGAAAACTTCACCAAAACAGATTTAGTTACCTTGGAGCGTGTGGCCAATGATTGGAACGTATCCAAATCGATCAATTCTTATAAATAAGAGCCATCTCAAATAAATATATATGTTGTAGAGCCACATCGAGAGATGTGGCTTTTTCCTTTCATTCCTAAACAACATTTCGGATATTTGGACAAAGGCCAGTTTTTAGTTAAAGGATTTTATCATGTCGGATATTCAGCAGTTAATAGGACAGATCAGAGCATTCAGAGATGCGAGAGATTGGGAACAGTTTCACAATTCTAAGGATCTCGCAGTTGCGTTGAGCATTGTAGCGTCTGAGCTTCTGGAGCTTTTTCTGTGGAAAGGAAATGAAGATGCCAATCCTGACAAGTTGAAATATGAGCTTGCCGATGTACTAATGTATGCGCTATTACTTGCCGATAAGCACGGACTTGATGTTAAGGAGATCGTGGAGGACAAGATGAAACTCAACAATGAAAAATATCCTGTAGAAAAAGCCAAGGGAACTGCTAAAAAGTATAATGAACTGTAATTAATAACGCATGTCAGAATTGGATATTAAAGAAGTTCATATTGTTCCCGTCGGTAGCACAGAAGAGGTTAAGGATACAGATAGCAAACTAGATTTTTATAACAGCGCACTTGTTTATCTGCTCAACGATAAAAGGTCAATCTATATCGGTGAATCTATCGATATCAAGAACCGCTTTTCGAGCCATAATAGACACGACAGCAAGAAAGATCTATTAATCCGACATGCGATCTATTCGCATTTGTTCAACAAATCCGTTACCCTGCATCTAGAAGCATTCCTGATCAACCTTTTCTCAGCAGAAAAAGGTCTGAAACTGATCAACCTTGGCAATAACGGACACTACTATCACCAGAAGAAAGAATATGAGGTATTGTTTCCACAGATCTGGAAACAACTTGAAGAACTTAAAATAGCGCGTACGTCTACCAGTCTGCTATCATCGACAGCCTTCAATCACGTTTTTCTTCAATCTTGTTAAAAAATCTGAAACTTAAGTTCCGAAGAGAAAATACCAGGCTTGATATTATATGTAACTTCCGTGACAAAATTTCCAGCTCCATCCCTAAACTATTTACAACAACCTCTCCGCGATCTCCGCCTCGCCAACCACTACACCGCCTTTCAGGTACATCATCCGCTCACCACTTTTATAATCCGTGATTATGTCAAAGTGACCATTACAGGTTCTCATGCGTGAAAGCAATGCTTTCCTACCTGCCCTAAAGCCTTTATGTTTAGTTACGTCAAATACATATTTAGAGCAGCTATGCCTAAATATACACTTACGTCTTCTTTCTGGTGGGATGATCAACCAATACAACCGGATCGCGGTCAATAGGAGAGACTTCATGGCCTTGAAAATACCACCATCTGTCTTGCCGTCGTATATCCAGGTTTATTATTAAAGCAACCATTTTCGGCATGTACATAAGTTGTGACGCTTTCTAGTCTTACATAGTTCCATCCTCCTGATGCACCCTGATTAATCAGGTTTTCTAATTGTTCTGCTACTTGATCCGATGTGCCTGTCCTTGGGTCTATCGATGCTACAAAAGGTACTACTTTGTATTCCATAATATCAGTATTTGATTGGGTTAATGATTTAATTAAAGCTATGTAATAAAATATTGAAAATCAATGTGTTTTGAGTTTTATTGCAATCCATTTTACAATATTGTCAATTTTAAGAATAAAAAATTACAGATTATTACGGCTTCCCGTAAAAGTTATGCCTGTGCACCAGGTGGCTAGCTACTGTATTAAAGAACATGTCAAGATAAGGAATGCTTTTGCATTTTATCTGACCTCTGGAGACTGGCTTTTACGAACCAAGATCAGTATTTTTAATACACTGAGTTTTGCCAATGAGCAGTTTTACGATCCTATCAAAGGCACTTTGCAGTTTGATGTGTCCGATCTGGTGCTGATTAAGCCCAGCGGGCGAAATCAGGTCCGCTTGCAAAGGCTGAAAAACAAATTGAATAAGCAAGAGATCGATGGCACCAAAAGATCGATTTTGGCCATTGGCGATGCTCCGGTTGTCTTAGGTGACTGGCAACAATCGGTGTATTTTTTGTAGAGCGGAGGATCTCGGCGAGTCAATTCAGATAACATGATATCAATATGAGTTTTTTACATCCATTTCTCTAAAATCAGGAATAACGGTATTATGCTTGTTTTTCGAAAAGGCTTACTTGTTTATATATTTCTTTATTATCGGCGAAAAACGCCGATA